>JBDUCP010000084.1:0-7291 GCA_040003405.1 Verrucomicrobiota bacterium | reverse complement strand
CGAACATTTTCTCTGGGAGGAGTAACGGCGCTGGATTAGAGCTTGCGCAAGTAATACAACGGGATCAAGCTTTGCATATGAAAACAAGATGCAGGTTCCTCCGCCTGTGTAGTGTCCTAAGCGTGGGAACAGTATTAAGCCTCGCTCTCTGCGCCTCCGCGTTCGCTGACGCCGACGGCAAGAACGTCGTCACGCCGCGTAAGTATCAGACCGCGATCCGTCAAGCGCCGAAAGTCCTCTACTATGTAAAGACTTCGGCGTCGGCTATTCCGCAGCCGATTGAACGGCTCGGTGGAATCCCGACTACGGCGTGTCCGATGGAAGTAATCGGCGATCCGCGCATTTCGAACTAAGGCTCGGCCTCGCGACTAAAATTCGCGAAGATGTTTGGGTCGGCCCGACGGGTCGGCCAAGCCTTATTGTTTTTGTTTTCCAGCGGTTTTCCAAGCCATCAATCCGCGCAGGCGCGCTCCAACAGCTTCTATGGGAAGCTCCTTCACGGCATCGAGGAGCGCATCTAATTTACGGTGGCCGGCTCGCCCCTCTTGCACCCATTGGCGCGCGAATCGACCCTTTCGAATTTGCTGCAATGTTGAGACCATCCGTTTTTTGGCGCTCCGACCGATGATCTTGGGACCGACCGTCAAAGCGCCCCATTGCGCCGTTTCCGAAATGCGCGCGAGCATTCCGCCGATCCCTTCCTCATGCATAAGATCGACAATGAATTTCAATTCATGCAAGCATTCGAAGTAGGCGATCTCAGGTGGATAGCCTGCTTGCACAAGAGTATCGAATCCGGCGCGGACTAGCTCGCTCATCCCGCCGCACAACACGGCTTGTTCGCTAAAAAGATCCGTCTCCGTTTCGTCGCGAAAGTTCGTTTCGAGCACGCCAGCGCGCGTGCAACCGATCGCTTTTGCCCATGCCAGCGCCGTCTTCTTCGCACGCTTGCTTGGATTTTGCGCGATGGCAATGAGCCCCGGCACGCCTCGCCCTTCGACGAACTCGCGGCGAACCATCGGTCCGAGCCCCTTCGGCGCGACCATCACGACATCGACATTTTTCGGCGGAATGATCGTGCGATAAAAAATCGCGAAGCCGTGCGCTAAAAGTAGTGTCTTCTTCGCCGTGAGAAATGGCGCGATTTCCTTCTCGTAAATCGCGGGGATTCGGGTGTCGGGCAGGGCGAGGAAAAGGATATCACCGCGCCGGGCCGCTTCCGCTGTGTTGACTACTTCCAATCCTTCTTTGCGAGCGATGCTCCGCGATTTGCTGCGTGGCCGCAGTCCAACGATGACCCGCAGGCCGCGGTCCTTTAAATTCAACGCTTGCGCGCGCCCTTGCGCACCGTAGCCGATGACGGCCAGAATCTTGCCGCGGAGAAGATTCAGGTCCGCGTCTTGGTCGGTAAAAATTCGCGCGGACATGGAACGCGTCAGAGCATGCCGATGCTACCGCCCGGCGCAGTGAAGTCAATCCGTGGTCGCGTCTCTAATTCACCGTTACCAGCGGCGCGTGTGCGAGTCCTTGCAAGCGAGAGAGCCGTACGCGCGTCTGCCGGGCGATCAATTTTTTCGAGAATCTGCGAGAGCAAAAGATATTGCCGCGGCTCATCGGGCCGGCGTGTGACTGCGCGTTGCTGAGTCGCATAGGCATCTTCCAAGCGGTCGCGACGCACGTCCATCAAGGCAAGAAGGCCAGGCCCTACTTTGAGGATCTGCTCAGCGTCGCGACCCCGCTGAAAACAAAGCTCAACGGCCGTTCAGGCCGCTGCGATCCGTTTTTCCTAATACCGAATTTGCCGTGGCCAGCAACGCCGCGTCGTCATTGTTCGTCAGCTCGGCGAGGAAGCGCCTGATGCGTTGAAACGATTGACGCAGGAACAATTCGCCGGCGCGGCGGTTTCCCGCGACAACATCGCCGTTCTGTTTGGCGCTTTGCAACTCCGCGTCCAGCCGGCTGAGGACACATGCGCTCGCGAACATTTCCGTGGCCACGCCCGCGATACGCTCCTGAATTAACTGCATGTCCATTACCGGTTCGCGATACGTGATCAAGGCGCGATTCACGCTCAAATTAAAACGCCAGATCAAGCGGCCGAGCGTGGATGCTTGCGCGCGCAAAATCTCACTTTGCACCGGCACACTCGGAATTTTTACGGCGGCTCCGAGTCGATTCATGCCCGCCGTCCAAGCTTTGCCCAAGCCGCGTGACGGCTTGAACATCGTGTCGTAAATTTCCTTGAATTCCATACCCGGCCCGCGCATCCCCACGAGGGCGATGAAAGAGGTCAGCACCTCATTGCTCCCCTCTCCGATTTGGTTAATGCGTGCGTCGCGCAACATGCGCTCGAGCGGCGAATCGTTGAAGTAGGCCGAACCGCCATGAATTTGGAAAGCGTCGTTGACCGCTTCCCAAAGTCTTTCGGTCGTGAACACCTTCAACATTGCCGTCTCGATCATGTAATCCTCGAGGCCGCGATCAATGAGCGACGCCGTCACCACCGTCATCGCTTCCATCGCGTAAATGTCAGCCGCCATGCGCCCGATCTTCTTTTTCACGAGATCGAAATCGCCCAGCGTTTTCTTAAATTGCCGTCGCGCGTTGGCGTGCTCGACCGCCAGCTTCAGACAGGTTTTCGCTCCCCCCGTGCAGCATGCGCCGAAGGTGGTGCGGCCAAAATCGAGCACCGTGAGCGCAACTTTGAGACCCTTGCCGATCGGGCCCAGGATATTTTCTTTTGGCACCGGCATGTCCCGCATGGCGAAACGGCCGGTCGCCGTGCCGCGAATCCCGAGCTTCGGCATCCGCGCCTCGAGCATGGTGAATCCCGGCATATCCGGTGTGACGAGAAAGGCTGTAATCGCAGTCTTATCTGTGCCCGGAATTGGCGTGCGCGCCATCACCGTTAGGACGTGCGCGATCGCTGCGTTCGTAATGTAGCGCTTCTCGCCATTCAAAATAAAATGCGAACCGTCCGCGCTAGGCTGCGCCACGGTTTGCACATTCGCGGCGTCCGATCCGGCCTCTTTTTCAGTGAGGGCAAAAGCGGCCAATTGCTCTCCGGTCACGAGCGGCGGCAGCCATTTCTGTTTCTGCTCGCGCGTGCCGAAAAGAAGCAGCGCGCGAATGCCGATGGAATGGTGCGCGTTGGTAAACACGGACGTGGCCGCGCAGCGCGCGCCGATTTCCTCGAGGATCCGGCAATACGCCATCTGCGAAAAACCGCGGCCACCATATTCCTTCGGCGCGGTCATGCCGAGCACGCCGGTGTGCGCCAGGCCGTCAATCACCTCGCGCGGAATATCTGCGTCGCGATCGATCGCGACGGGATCAAGATGCTGATCGAGAAAGTCGCCCACTATGGCGAGGGATTCATCGAGTTCGGCTTGTTGCGCCGCGGACACGCGCGGGTACGGCATCGCCCAGTCCGCGACGAATCGACCGAGAAATAATCCTTTCGCAAAACCCAACGCCTGCGGCCCGGTGAAGAGCAATTCCTCCGCTTCCTTGATTTCTTTCTGCCGCTGGATTTCTGCTTCGTTCATAAACGCACGTTCGATAAATGGGTGTTGCTGGCCAGGAACTCCGGTCGCGCAAGCGCGGGACTAAATCGTGGATTCTGCCGCCGCTGACAACCGATAATTGACCGCGAACGAAAATTTACGCGGGCGGTTCTGCTTTGGAAACGTAGAGCGGCAGGGAGCCCATTTGCCGTCCATCGATCGCGAGATCGATCGTATATTCGCCAAATTGCGGAAGTCGGATTTGCTGGATCACCATGACGAAATGCGAAGTGACCGTGCGTAAATTCGGCGCGAACTTGACCACCAGCGCGGATTCGAACTTCGGCATCACGACCTTGCCGTCTTCATCCGCGAAACTGAGGCTGATTTGATGGTTCCCCTCCTCGATTTGCTCGAAGCGCAGCCGGCCCGCGATGGCGCATTGCGGGTGCGTGATCGGCGCGGTCGCCGCGCGCAAGGCGTCAAAGGTCCCGATGATGTTCAGCTTCCCGGCATAATCCGTCGCCGCGTCGCACAATGTAAAAATTTCCAGTTGCATAAGGTTCGCCGCCAAGGCGGCCACGCAGTGTAATGAGACGAGCCCAAAATGTCCAATAGAGGGACGGGAATGCAGTGGGTTTGCCACATGGGCTTGTGATCGGCGACGTGTGTGCGATCTCGCTTTTGATTGCGAAAAACATCCGCCAGCTCCCGATCGCAGTGCTTCCCGAACCGACAGATTAACCGATTCCCCTCCCGGCGAAGAAATTGTTGCGAGGGCGCGGATGCGGCTGACATTTCTGCATGACAAATTCCTCAACACAATACGCGCATCCCGAAGCGCTGGTGGACGCTGATTGGCTCGAAAAACATCGCGACGACGAGGACATTCGCATCGTCGAATCGAACGAAGACATCCTACTTTACGATACCGGCCACATCCCCGGCGCGGTGCATATTGATTGGCGCAGCGATCTGCAGGATCAGGTCATCCGCGATTACATCGCGCCTGATAAATTCGCGGAGTTGTGCAGCCGCAACGGCATCACGCCCGAGACGACCTGCATTTTCTACGGCGACAAGGCGAACTGGTGGGCCTGTTACGCGCTCTGGGCGTTCCGTTTGTTTGGTCACGAGAAAGTGAAAGTCTTGAATGGCGGGCGAGATAAATGGAAAGCAGATGGCCGCGCCATGACGCGCGAAGTTCCAAAATATCCGGCCACGAATTATCCTGTGCCGGCACGGCGCTTTGATAAGGAAATTCGCGCCTTTGCCGATGAGGCGCTCGCGCAAAGCAAGAGCGGTAAGCCGATGATCGATGTGCGTTCACCCGGCGAATACAAAGGCGAGATCACCCACATGGCGGAGTATCCGCAGGAAGGCGTGTTGCGAGGGGGACACATCCCGGGAGCGAAGAGCGTCCCGTGGAAGACGGCGACGAATGATGACAGCACTTTCAAGTCGGCGCCGGAGCTGACGAAAATCTATCTCGAACAATTCGGACTGAAACCCGGTACCGACACCGTGGTTTACTGCCGCATCGGCGAGCGTTCGAGCCACACCTGGTTCGTGCTCACCTATCTGTTAGGCCTCGATAACGTGCGCAATTACGATGGCTCGTGGACCGAGTGGGGTAACAAAGTCGGCGCGCCAATCGAGAAGGGCGCATAGCGCCGTGTATCCGCCGAAACTCGAGAAGATCATTCAATTGTTCGAGTCGCTGCCGGAAATTGAGCGGCGCGAAACGCTCGTCTCGTACGCCGACAACGCGAAGAAACAGGAGCCGCGGCCCGGCGAAAAATTCGATCTCGAAGACGTGCGCAAAGACGAGGAATGCGCCGACACGGTCGGCGTATATTTGCAGGTGGACGATGAGGGCAAGGCGCATTTCCGCATGACGCTCGGGCCGGAAGTGCAAACGCTCACCCGCGCCATGACCGCGATTCTTTGCAAAGGTCTCGATGGCCGAACCCCGCAGGAAGTGATGGAATTGCCGAGCGATTTCGTGACGCGCATCGTTGGCGCAGAACTGGTGCGCGTGCGCAGCCAGACGATTTACTACGTGCTCACGCGCATTAAAGGCGTTTGTAAAGTCTATCTCGATCGGCAACGTCTGGCTTCGGCGCAAGTGGCATAACGTTTCGCGCGTGAAGTTCGCCTGATTTGCCTTATCCTCCGCGCGCAGATGCCGCGGAATAACGAACTCAAAAAAATCTTACTCATCGGCTCTGGCCCCATTGTCATTGGCCAGGGCTGCGAATTTGATTATTCCGGCGTGCAAGCGTGTAAGGCGTTGCGCGAGGAGGGATATCAGGTCGTGCTCGTAAATTCAAATCCGGCCACGATCATGACCGACCCGGAATTCGCCGATCGCACTTACATCGAACCGATCACCCCCGAAGTCGTCGAGGCGATCATGGAGCGCGAAAAACCGGACGCAATTCTCCCGACGATGGGCGGCCAGACCGCCCTCAATGTCGCGATGGAATTGAATCGCAACGGAGCACTCGCGCGGCACAACGTCCGGCTAATCGGCGCGAACGCGCAGGCGATTGCGAAAGGCGAGGACCGGCAATTGTTCAAGGAAGCGATGTTGCGAATCGGGCTCGATGTTCCGCGTTCCGGCATCGCGCATTCCATCGCCGATGCGAATCGCGTGGCGGAAACGATTGGCAAATTTCCACTCATCATTCGCCCGGCATTTACGCTCGGCGGATCGGGCGGCGGCATTGCTTACAATCGCGATGAGCTCGAGGAAATCGTCGAGCGCGGCCTCGCCCTCTCGCCGGTCACGGAAGCGTTGATCGAAGAATCGCTCGTCGGCTGGAAGGAATTTGAAATGGAAGTGATGCGCGATTGCGCGGACAACTGCGTCGTCATTTGCTCGATCGAAAATTTTGATCCGATGGGCGTGCACACCGGCGATTCGATCACAGTCGCGCCAGTACAGACTTTGTCCGACAAGGAATTCCAAATGATGCGCGATGCGTCGTTCGCGGTTATTCGCGAAATCGGCGTCGAGACGGGCGGCTCGAATATCCAGTTCGCCGTGAATCCGCAGAACGGTCGCATGGTAGTCATTGAAATGAATCCGCGCGTGTCGCGCTCAAGCGCGCTCGCATCGAAAGCGACTGGATTTCCGATCGCGAAAATCGCGGCGAAGTTGGCTGTCGGTTACACGCTCGATGAAATCCGCAACGACATTACGCGCGAAACGCCCGCCAGCTTCGAGCCGGTGATCGATTACTGCGTCGTCAAGATTCCGCGATTCACTTTTGAAAAATTTCCGCAGGCAGACGCGACGCTGACAACGCAGATGAAAAGCGTGGGCGAAGCGATGGCGATCGGGCGCACCTTTAAGGAAGCACTGCAAAAAGCGTTGCGCTCGCTCGAGATCAAGCGTTTCGGATTATGCGGCGATGGAAATGAGAAGCGCGTCGAGGCCGAAACGCTGCGGTTAAAACTTGCGATCCCCAATGCCGAGCGAATTTTCTATCTGGCGCAAGCGTTTCAAGACAGCCTGACGATCGAAGAGGTCTTCGAGCTGACGAAGATCGACCGCTGGTTTCTGCACAACGTGCGGCAGATTGTTGAGGAAGCTCGTGTCCTGGGTACCGCCTCTCATCGGAGGTCAGGCTTCCAGCCTGACTCGGTTGACGGTCTTCCAGACCGTCTCTTCCTCCCCTTCGATGAGCGCGCTAACGTTTCCCAGAGCCGCCGGCATCTTCCCCACTGGGAACAGACCGGCGTGACTTATTTCGTTACATTTCGTCTCGCCGATTCAA
>JBDUCP010000083.1:0-7327 GCA_040003405.1 Verrucomicrobiota bacterium | reverse complement strand
GCTCACGCGATTGCTCTGCGCCAGGCGCGGCCGCAGCAGATGCAGCCGGTCGAGGTCCGCCGCGCTTTCTTTCACCGCCCTTGCACTCGGGTAAGTGGTCTTGACGATCGTATCCGAAGTATCGATCACACCGCTAAACAAAACCGCCGCGTGCGCCAGCCGATCTTTCGCCGACAAGGCGCGCAAAAAATAAAGCGTGTTCGCCGCGCACACCCGGTAAGGAATGAGATAAGCGAGCAGGAGAATCGCACAGGGGATGAGCACACTCGCGCGAGTGCGCGCCGAGTTCTGCATGGACTCTTGCGCGATGATCGCCAGCAAGACCACGACCGCGATGGTGAGATAGATGGAAAACGCGACATAGCGCGAAGCCAGCGCATAGGGCGCGCCGTAACCGACCCGTCCGAGCGTGGCGAGAAATGCGCTGCCGAGAGCATACATGCCCAGGGCAAACCACGGAAACACCCGTGCGAGAAAGGCGCGATCGCGGAATCGCCTCGCCGTAAAACCCAGGGCGAAGAGGAAGAGCAACAGTTGCCCCGCGCCAAAAATCTCCGCCGCCAGTGACGGCTGATTCTTCAGCGCATAGGCGAGTCCACCGCCTAAAAATTGCAGAAAGAAGCGCGCGTATTCGAATAACGAAACCGTCGGCGCGAAGGCCGGCAGGTAGGCCGGCTTGTGATAGCCCCAGAAATAAAACGCAGCGCAGAGCGCGCAGATCACCAACCATCCGCCGAGCCACCACGGCCAGCGGCGTGACGGTTTCGTCATGATCAGCACCGGAAAAGTAAGAGCCCAGGCGAGCAATCCATGCGGCAACGAAAAGCTGCTGGCGGTGGCGAAAGCGGCGCAGAGAAAAAATTTCCAGCCCGTTGCCAGTCGCGTCCCGATCACCACCAGCCCAGCCACCAGAAACAGCGCGGGCAGGAACGACGGAAATCCCGACGCGAAAATCCAGAGCTCAAATTGCGCCGGCGTGAAAAGCGTGAGCGCGATCAACCACAGGCAAACCGCCCGCGCCGGCTTCTTGAGCGCCGTCCGTTGCAGCAAAATTAAAAGACCCGCCGCCGTCAGCCAGCAGGCCAGGACCGATAGCATCATCTGGTCGCGCACATCCCAGTTCCCGTCCGCCGCCGAGAGAATGAAGATGAGCTTCGGCAGGATCGTGCGCCCCTCCTGTTGTTGCGCAAAAATTTCGGAAAACTTCAGTTGCCCGGTCTGCGCGTGGCTGATCAGCGCCGCCATCTCCCAATCGTCCAGCGTCGGCACATTGATGCCGTAATGCCGCACCATCCAGGTCATGTGCAGCATTGGCAGCAGCGCGATGATGCCGATGAAAACCCAGAGCGTTTTTCGCTGCTGCGCGATCCGCGCCAGCACCGGACGCAAGGATCGCCGGAAGATCCAACCCAATCCGCCCAGCAGCATCAGCGCACCCAGTGAGAGTCGCGCGCCGTGACTCATGCTGGGCGCGCACCTTTCTGTGACATGTCGCTAGTTCACCTGCGACGCGGGAGCAAGTCAATCGCCCGCCGGTTCAGCTCTATGGCGCAACCACCGCAGAAAGGATTTGCCAAAACAGGACGCGTTGCGTGCGCCGGTTGTTCGTTGCCAAGCGTAAAGGCGTAGCGGATAAGAACGGCTCGAATTTATGACGCCGGTAAAAACCTGGTTGGGATTTCCTTATCCGTTGGGCGCGACGTGGCTGGGGAATGGAGTGAATTTTGCGCTCTTTTCGGAGACGGCTGCCTCGGTCGATCTTTGTCTTTTCGATCGGGTGGATGCGCCGCAGGAAAATTTTCGCATCCCGATGTCGGAGCAGACGGACCAGGTGTGGCATGTGTTTCTGCCGGAGGCGCGGCCAGGGCAGCTCTACGGGTTTCGTGTTTACGGGCCGTACGAACCGGAGCGCGGGATGCGTTTCAATTCCTCGAAGCTGCTGCTCGATCCGTATGCGAAAGCGATCGCAGGCGAGGTGAATTGGGCGGATGAAATGTTCGGGTATGTGGTGGGTGACGGAGAGGAAGATCTGACGTGCGATTTTCGGGACGACGCCTGGGGGATGCCGAAAGCGGTGGTGATCGAGCATGCGTTTGATTGGGGCGAGGACAAGCGACCGGCGACGCCGTTGCATTCCTCGGTGATCTACGAGATGCACGTGAAGGGGTTTACGCGGCTCTGTCCGGATGTGCCGGGGGAATTGCGTGGGACGTACGCGGGCCTGGGCAGCGAGGGCGCGATCAAATATCTCAAGCATCTGGGCGTGACGGCGGTGGAGCTTTTGCCGGTGCATGCGCACATCGACGACAAGGTGCTGATCGATCGCGGGCTGCGAAATTACTGGGGCTACAACACGATCGGTTTCTTCGCGCCCGAAGCGCAGTATTCCAGCAGTGGCGCGATGGGCGGGCAGGTGTCGGAGTTCAAGAACATGGTGCGCAATCTCCATGCGGCCGGCATCGAAGTGATCCTCGACGTGGTTTACAATCACACCGCGGAGGGAAATCATCTCGGGCCGACGCTCGGTTTCCGTGGCATCGACAACCAGGCGTATTACCGATTAATGCCGGAAGACCCGCGGCACTACCTGGATTTCACCGGGACGGGAAACACTTTCAATCTTCTCAATACCCGCACGCTGCAGCTCGTGATGGACAGTCTGCGCTACTGGGTGAACGACATGCACGTGGACGGTTTTCGCTTCGATCTCGCTTCCACTTTGGCGCGCGACACAATCGGCGTGAACAAGCTGCACGCGTTTTTTGAAATCATTCACCAGGACCCGGTGCTATCGCAGGTGAAGTTGATCGCGGAGCCGTGGGATATCGGTGAAGGCGGCTATCAGGTGGGGAATTTTCCGGTGTTGTGGGCGGAATGGAATGGGAAATATCGCGATGAAGTGCGCCATTTCTGGAAGGGCGACGAAGGCCGCGTGGGCGAGATGGCTTATCGCCTAACGGGTAGTCCCGATCTTTATCAGCACAGCGGCCGGCGTCCTTACGCGAGCATCAATTTCATCACCGCGCACGACGGGTTCACCTTGAACGATCTCGTCAGCTATAACGACAAGCATAACGAGGCGAACGGTGAAAATAATAACGACGGCGATAACACGAACAACTCGTGGAACTGCGGTGTGGAGGGGCCGACCGATGATCGGGAGATCAAGGCGTTGCGCGCGCGCCAGCGGCGAAATTTTCTGGCCACGCTTTTTTTATCCCAAGGCGTCCCGATGCTGCTGGCGGGTGACGAATGGGCGCGCTCGCAAAACGGCAATAACAATACCTATTGCCAGGACAATGAATTGAACTGGCTGGCGTGGGAGCATGACGACGAGCAGAAGAAGCTGCTCGAATTTACCCGGCGGTTGATTCAACTGCGGCGCGATCATCCGGTTTTCCGGCGTCCGAAATTTTTCCAAGGCCGCCGCATCCGCGGTGCGGAAATTCGCGATGTGATGTGGTTCAATCCGGGCGGAAACGAAATGAGCGACGAAGAATGGGGTTCGCCCTTCGTGCGCTGTCTCGGAATGCTTTTGAGCGGCGACACGATCGACGTGCTTAGTTTTGAAGGCGAACCGATTCGCGACGAAACATTTTTGTTGCTGGTTAATGCGCACTTCGAAGCGATTCCGTTTGTGCTGCCGGGCGACGAGCATCTGGAATGGCAACTCGTGCTCGATACGGCGGAGGAGGAGGGCTTCGCAGGGGAGGGGAAAAAATTCGCCAGCGGCGATGACGTGGAGATGGTTGGGCGCGCGATGAAATTGTTGAAGCTCGCAAGTGGTGCGCAGGCGCAAGCGCGGCATGAATCGTGGAAAAAGCGTCAGGTGGAATTGCCGCGCGATCTGAGGCCGGCGAAGCCCGTGGAAAAAGAGGCGGAGTGATTCGGGCCGCGATTTTCGATCTCGACGGCAAGCAGATCGGCAAGGACGGCGATCAATATCTGCCGCGTGTTCGTGCATTTCCAGGAGTGCGGGCGTTGTTTGAGCGGCTTGCGCGGCGATGGGAAAAAGATCGTTCGCTTCTTCAGGGAAGGACGCGGAGATCGGGCACTACCGGAAACCCGCTGATATCGATGAACTGCGCACGATCGCGCTGCTCTGCTGCGGTTTTGCGGAGAACGATCTGCGCGACGCTGGAGCGTGCGCAATTTTTCGCGATCCGGCTGATTTGCTTGATCGCTATTATCGATCACCGCTGGCAGGTTGACGCTTGCGCGAATTGCGACAAACGAATTGATTAAACGCGCCAAAGTTCGGAGACTCTGCGAAGAGTTTTTAACACCCAGTTAATATGACACCCACTTCTCTTATTATCGTGACGGACCGCGGCAGTCTGAAGGCCTACAAAGTAAATGACACGCCGACGCGTGGGCCGAGCTTGCAGTTGGTGCAGGCATTCGATACGACCGACGCGCACGGGCGTTTTCAAGACAAGCTAACCGATCAGGCCGGTAGTTTTCCCAGCGGCGCGGCGCCCGGCCAAATGAATTCCATGGCGGAACGAACCGGCATCGACCTTGAAAACGACCGCCGCATTTGCAAACAATTAGCCGACAACATCGCCGAGGTGGTCGCGCGTGAAGGAACCGACGGCTGGTCTTTCGCCGCGCCAGCTTCCATTCATTCCGCCGTGGTCGAACTCCTCCCCGCGGACGTGCGCGACAGAATTGTCGAGAATGTGAAGTCGGATCTGGTCAAGATCGAGCCGGCGAAATTGCCGGAACATTTTCGCTCATTACAACCGCTCTAAAATCGCAGCCATCCTATGCAATTGCCCATTAACATCACTTACCGCGGCGTCGAAAAAACGGAAGAGATCGAGCTCCTTGTTTTAGAAAAAGCAGCACGGCTCGAAAAGTTTTGCGATCACATTAACCGCTGCGACGTCGCCATTGAGCAGCCGAACCATGCGCATCAAAAGGGGAATCCGTTTCGGGTGCGCATCGATGTGACGGTGCCGCCCGGTCATGAGTTAATCGCCGACGAAAAACAAATGGACAGCGGCGCGCATCAGCCACTTACCAAAGTGATTCACGATGCCTTCAAAACGATGGAGCGCCAGTTGCGGCATCTGGTCGAGAAGCAGCATCACGAAGTGAAGACGCATTCCGATTCGCGCTCGCCGAAATAAAGGGCGGCGCGCGGGGCTATTCTACGCGGGCGGCGAGCGCAGCTTCGTCGTTCGCTTTTGGCCACGGCCATTTCAAGCTGCTGCGCACGGCATCAACGCTTCGTCTGGCCAAACTTTCGCCGATGGTTCGCGTGATCTTCGCGACGTTTTCGGTGACGATACGGCGGAGGTGCGAGACCGCCGCTGCCGTCGCGCCGAGGCGAATTTCGTCGCGTGGGCCCGGTGCGATCGACTCACAATAGCGGCGCGCAATTTCTCCGACGCGCAACGTGAGGAAGGCGTTGGCGGCACCGGTGGAAACACAGCGCACCACAAAATGCGATATGCCATCGAGACCAGGGACGGCGGAGAAAGCCGCCGGCGCCAGCGATGCGGTCACGGGGGCAAACATGTCGGAGAAATCGATCGCCTCCAAATTACTGGCGACCAGCGCAGTGCCGGCGACGTTGCCGTAGAGATAAATCAGGTCGCGGATGGAAGGCCGTTGCACGTAGAGCCGGGCGATCTGCCAGATCATTCGCGTCTGCGTAAAGAGGACGACAATGCCGTCGAGTCGGCCATTCTGCATCGCCGCCGTGCTCACAAAAACAGTGGCGGCAGTTCGGCGGATGATCGCATCAGCGTCGGTCTGGAGAGAGCGCAAGGCGGTTTGGATTTCATCGACTGTTTCAAGCTTGTGCTGCTTGAGCCGCGGATTTGTTTTCAGTCTGCGGCGAAGCGTCGCCAGATAGCGCTCATGCTCGCGCGCGGAGGATTCCGGCGGCGGCGCCAGCGAGATCGGCAGCCGGTAGTATTCCCACAGGGCAAACAAGACCAGGCCCGCGATTGCTGAAATGAGCACCCAAAATGTGATCTGCCCGGCCAGCGGATGGAAGCGGGTGGCGAAGCCGGCGAGCTGATCAACCGCCGTCAAAATAAATCCCGCCACGCAAACGATGAGCAGAAGGCCGAGCGTCATCAGAATTTTTTTCATGGCTCAAAAAAATAACTGCAGCGGGAGCACCCGCTGCCAACGCGAACTCTCGTTAGGCCGGCGCGCCGCCGAGAGCGCCCGGCAGGGGCGGATGCACCTCGGGCGCGATCACCACTTGTTTGGGCGGCTTGGCCGGCGGCATTTGTTGATCGGAAACGGGCGGCGGCCCGGGCGGCGGATTGAGCAGTCGGCCATGCGCGATAATTTCCTTTATCTGCACACCATCGAGCGTTTCGTATTCGAGCAACGCCTTGGCGATCGCTTCCAGATTATCGCGGCGCTCGGTGAGCGTTCGCTTCGCCATTTGATAAGCGTCGTCGAGCAGCTTGCGCACTTCCTGATCGATCTGTTCCGCCGTCGCCTCGCTGTAGTCCCGCGCCCGTGAAATGTCGCGGCCGAGAAAAACATAATCCTCGTGTTCGCCGTATTCGACCATACCCATTTTTTCGCTCATTCCCCATTCGCAAACCATGCGGCGAGCAATGGCTGTAGCCATCTTGATGTCACCGCGAGCGCCGTTCGTCACGTCGCCGAAAACCAACTCCTCCGCCACGCGTCCGCCCATGCTCACGACGAGACCGGCGATCAATTCATTCTTGCGGTTGGTGTACTTGTCCTCTTCCGGCAACCACATGGTCGAGCCTAACGAGGGGCCGCGCGGAATGATCGTGACTTTGTGCAACGGCTCGGTGTGCTCGAGCAATTCGAGCAGTAACGCGTGCCCCGCTTCGTGATAGGCGGTGTTTGTTTTTTCCTTCTCACTCAACGCCATGCTCCGGCGCTCCTTGCCCCAGCGCACCTTGTCGCGCGCTTCCTCGAGCTCGTGCAGCGTGATGCCTTTTAGTCCGCGCCGCGCCGCCAGCAGCGCCGCTTCGTTCATGACATTGGCCAGTTCCGCGCCGGAATAGCCGGGCGTTCCGCGCGCCACCACTTGCAGATCGACATTTTCGGCCAGCTTCACTTTGCGCGCATGCACGCGCAGGATTTCTTCGCGACCTTTTACATCCGGCAAATTCACCGTGATCTGACGATCGAAACGGCCGGGGCGCAAGAGCGCGGGATCGAGCACGTCGGGACGATTGGTGGCGGCGATAATGATGACGCCTTCCTGCGTGTCGAAGCCGTCCATCTCCACCAGCAGCGCGTTGAGCGTCTGCTCGCGTTCATCGTGTCCGCCGCCGACCCCGTGTCCGCGATGCCGACCGACCGCGTCAATTTC
>JBDUCP010000082.1:0-7411 GCA_040003405.1 Verrucomicrobiota bacterium | reverse complement strand
CCGGTGTGCGATGAAATCGTTCCGCGCGGCGCGTTGGCTTGCCCGGAGTGCGGGGCCGATTATCGCTCCGGCTGGCGCGAGGAGACTGCGGCCTACGATGGCCTGGACATGCCTGATGAAAATTTCGATTACGATGAATTCGTTAGGCAAGAGTTCGGAAATTCTCCGAAACCAGCGAGGTTGAAGCTGGTCTGGTGGTTCACCGGTCTTCTTCTCCTCGCCGCCTTCCTTCTGCTTTATTTCTATCGGTGACGGGATTGCTCATTAACTTTGTGCGGTAATGACACTGGATCACCGTGGCCATTCGCACGCTCCACCGAGCAGCAACGTGGCGTTCGCTCTCGGCGTGATCCTGAATCTTGGCTTTGTCGTAGCGGAGGTTTTCTATGGCATCGCCGCTCACTCGCTCGCGCTGATCTCGGACGCAGGTCACAACTTAAGCGACGTTTTCTGTCTACTCCTGGCGTGGGGCGCGATGCATCTCACCAAATCGCGGCCCACCAAGCGCCGCACGTACGGCTGGCGGCGCTCGTCGATTTTGGCGGCACTGATTAATGCGATCATATTGCTCATCGTGGTGGGAGGAATCACGGTGGAGGCAATCCGGCGTTTTGCTCATCCCGAGGCGGTGGCGGGCGGGACGGTAATGGCGGTGGCGGGCGCGGGCATCGTTATCAACACAATTTCGGCGTGGCTGTTCAAGGCGGGACGTAGAGACGATTTGAATTTGCAGGGGGCGTTTCTGCATATGGCCGGGGACGCCGCCGTGTCGTTAGGCGTCGTCGTCGCGGCCTTCACCATCCGCCTGACTGGCTGGGTATGGCTCGATCCGGCGGTGAGTATCGCCATCAGCGCGGTCATCATCTGGGTGACGTGGGATTTGCTGCGCGAATCGATTAACTTATCCTTGGACGCGGTGCCGGAAGGAATCGATCCGCACGCGGTCGAGAGTTACTTGAGCGAACTGTCGGGGGTCATCGCCGTGCACGATCTGCATATCTGGGCGATGAGCACTACCGAAGTGGCGCTGACGGTGCATCTGGTGATGGATGAGCAGCCGCGCGACGATGTCTTCCTGCACAATGTTTGCGACGAACTGCGCGACCGCTTCGGCATCGGACATGCGACCACGCAAATCGAATGCGGAGATTGCGATCGGTCGTGCCAGCCCACGCCGCTGCGCGTGGTTTAGTTCCTGCTCAAGCAGCGCGTGCTTGGTCCGCATGTAGCGCACTCAACGCGCGCCATGAGGGTGGCGAAAGTTGCTTTATCACTCTACTACTTCATCTTCTCCAGCTTCTGATGAGACGCGGCTTTATCTTTTTTTCTATCCTGTTGTTGCTCCGCGGCGAAACAGGGGCGCAACAAAAAAATCCGCAGCCGCCGCCCGGGGAAGAGAAGCCGTCCGTCGCTCCAACCGCAGCGCCCCAGCCAAATATTGTTGCGCCACCCGCACTACCCGCACGGCCTAACGGGAAGATCCAAAAAAGTCTCGTGCGCTTAACTGCCACGGAAGTGGAACCCGATTACAAAGCACCGTGGAATTCCGGCGGAGTACAGCGCGGGATAGGCGCGGGCTTCGTGATTGGAGGCAACCGCATCATGACGAATGCGCATGTCGTCAGCAACAGCCGTTACCTCACCGTCGAGCGCGATGGCGACCCGAATAAATATCCGGCCACGGTTTTGTTCGTTGCCCATGATTGCGATCTGGCGCTGATCAAGCCGGCGTCCGACGAATTTTTCAAAAACATGGTGCCGCTGAACTTCGGCGGAATTCCGGAACTGGAATCAACCGTCTCGGCCTACGGCTATCCGCTCGGCGGCGAACGCATGTCGGTCACAACCGGCATTGTTTCCCGCATCGATTTTCAGGTTTACACCCACTCGTCCATCGATTCGCACCTCGCGGTCCAGATCAGTGCGCAGATCAATCCGGGCAACAGCGGCGGCCCGGTCATGCAAAACGCGAAAGTCGTCGGCGTCGCTTTCCAGGGTTACAGCGGCGATGTCGCGCAAGGCGTCGCCTTCATGATTCCGACGCCGGTCATTCGTCGATTCCTCAAAGACATCGACGACGGCCATTACGACAAGTACGTCGATCTCGGCATCACCTACACCAAGCTGCAAAATCCCGCGCAACGCCAATTTCTTGGGCTAAAAAATGACGACCGCGGAGTACTTGTCGGCAGCGTGATCGAGGCCGGAGCTTCCGCGAACAAACTGCAACCCGGCGACGTCCTTCTCGCAATCGATGACCATCCCATCGCCAGTGATGCTACGGTCGAACTCGAAGGCGAGCGCGTGGAGATGCCGGAAGTGGTCGAGCGAAAATTCAAAGGCGATGTGGTGAAGCTGGAGCTCCTGCGCGATAAGAAACCGCTTACGGTCTCGATCGATCTCGGCTCAGTCTGGCCGTATCTTTATCTGGCGCACGGCTATGATGTGCGCCCACGCTTCGTTCTTTTCGGCGGGCTGTTGTTTCAGCCGCTTACTTTGGATTTGATCGACGCCTACCAGCCGACCGATCTGCGCATCCGTCATTACTACGATTACTTCGTGACGGAACAAATCTATCGGCAGCACCCGGAAGTCGTTGTCTTGACCAATATTCTGCCGGACCAAACGAACAGTTATCTCGCGCCTTATCGGGCCAGCATCGTCGATGAAATCAACGGAAAAAAAATTCGGACGCTCAAAGATTTAGCCGACACGTTTGCGGAAAAGGCGGATCGCTTCGTCGTGCGTATGATTGGCGACGGCCCGCCACTGGTGCTCGATCCAAAGGAAATCGAAGGAGCGCGCGAGCGCATCAAGGCGCGCTACAACGTGTCGGTTGAGCAAAATCTGGACGAAAAACCGACCCGGCAAGCGACGACCGATCAAGGCAAAATCTGATGCGCTCTCTTCGTTTCCACCTCGGCCTCTTCATCGCTTTGGCCTGGCCGCTTTGCGCGCTGGCCGCGAGCAAAAAAGAGGGGGCGCCGGAATCGATCGTGGGCCCGAAAGAGCCTTCGCTCGTGCGCGTGAACGTCACGGGGCAAGCCTACGATTACGTGCGGCCTTGGCAAAAAAAGGCGCCTTTCTCAAAGCGCGGACTCGGCGCGGTCCTCGCGCAAGGCCGCGTGCTGGTGACGGCGGATTTGGTGGCCAACCAAAATTATGTCGAGCTGGAGAAAGCGGCCTCGGGCGAAAAGATCGCGGCCAACGTCGCCGTCGTGGATTACGAAGCGAATCTCGCTTTGCTCGAACCGGCGGACAAAACATTCCTCGACACCCACACCCCGCTGCAACTCGCGATGGACACTGTCGTCGGCGATCGCCTCGCGGCCTGGCAACTCGAATCTACCGGAGCGCTCGTGGTCACGGAAGGGTTAGTGACGACCATTCAGATGACGCATTATCCGGCCGATCTCGGTCAATTTCTGACCTATCGCATTAGCATCTCAATGCAGTATCGCGAAAACAGTTACACCGTTCCCATTGTCAAAAACAACAAGCTCGCCGGTCTGTTGCTTCGGTTCGATGCGCGCACGCAGGTGCTCGATGCGATCCCAGCGCCGATCATCGCGCATTTTCTAAAGGATGCGGAGAGCCAGAATTATCGCGGCTTTCCTTCGGCCGGCTTCGGTTTTTTTCCCACACGCGATCCGCAATTGCGCAGCTTCGCCGGACAAACGGGCAAGGCGGCCGGCGTCTATGTCACGAGCATCGATCCGAATATGCCGGCGGCCAAAGCAGGATTGCGGGTCGGCGACATCGTGGTCGGCGTGGGCAATAACGAGATCGATCAAAACGGGAACTACGTGGATCCGCTCTACGGCAAGATTGAATTCACGAACCTGATCACGGCGCGCACTTACGCGGGCGACAAGCTGCCGCTGCAAATTCAGCGCGAGGGCAAACCAATGCAGTTGAATCTTTCACTCGAGCATCGCGCCGCGGATGATTACGTGATCCCGCCTTACAATATTGGCCGCGCGCCGCTCTACTATGTTTTAGGCGGCCTCATTTTCGAGGAATTATCCCGCCAATATCTGCGCGAGTGGGGCGCAAATTGGGTAAAGGATGCGCCGCAACGCTTCGTCTATAAAGATCGGTTTCAAGGTGAGCTTTATCCCGAGGGCAACCGGCGCGTGGTCATTATCTCGCAGGTGCTACCGGCCAATAGCACCATCGGCTACGACGACTTCGCGTATTTAACGGTGAAAAAAGTGAACGATCAGGAAGTGAAATCGCTTAAGGATTTGGCGGAAGCAGTGAAACAACCGCTCGAAGGTTTTATCAAAATCGAAACCGAAGAAGACCCGAAGCAGCTGGAACTCGACGCGGCGCAGATCACGGCGGAAGCGACTGCGCTGCAGCAAAATTACGGTCTGCCCTCGCTGCAGCGTCTTGAGTGATACTCAGCCGCGCGATCGCGGCTGCGCCAGAAACTCCGCAACCTCGGCGTTGTAATCGTCGAACGGATTTCCCATGACGAGGAAATCGCGGTTGTCGTACGCGATTGAATCCCAGTTGATCACGTACGGCTGATCCTGTTTTTGAAACCACGCTACTGCCTGCGCGCGACCGAACGCGCGCGTGTCCGCCGGCGGGTGCCAACTCGCTTCACGACGCCGCACGCTGTTATTCCATTCGCCGATCCGTTTCGCCGGATTGACTCCGAAGAAGAGGCCCTTCGCCGGATCGATATCGTGATACTCCAAATCCAGGCTCTGCAGCCACGGATCATCCCAAGTGATTCCCTCGGATTTCATGAACGTTTCGAGCAGCCATTTTTTCGTGATCCAATCCACCCCGCCAATGAGTGATTCCGGTTTGTGCGCCAGCGCGTCAAGCGTGAAACTCCAGCTTTCCAATAACCAATCCGTTTCCTCGCTCGCGTGCGCGAGATGTTTGTGGGCGAGCTCGTAAAATTGCCACTGAATGTCGAGCGCGCCGATCGTCTTACCGTTTTCCAGACGCACCATCCAGGCGCCGGTCGCATCGCGCGAAATGTCGCGTGTGCTCTGCACCGCATCGATGAGAATAAGATTCTTGGGCAGGCAACCATCCTCCAGCAGCGAAAGCACGCAGGCGGTCGTGCCGATCTTCAACGCGGTCGCAAACGGGCTCATGTTCGAATCGCCGATGAGGAGATGGAGACGACGATATTTACGGTAGTCGGCCAGCGGTTCGTCGCGCGCATTGATGATCGCGCGATTGAACTGTACCCATTGGTAAATGTCGTTAACGATGTGATCGGCACGCTGGCTGAGTTGAAAATCGACGTGGGCCTCGGCTTGCGGCAATTGAAAATCAAACGCTAACGGATTCGCCTGACCGACGCGTCCCGCTCCCGTGAAAATCTGCCGCGTCGCCAGGAAAGTAAGCAGCGTCCCGAGCACCGGCGGCGTAAATTGCGCCTCTCGCTTCATCAAATAATTTTCGTGGCAGCCGAAGGTCGCGCCTGTGTTGTGATCGATATTGTTCTTGATGAAGGAAACGCGCTCCGCCGCGCCGAGCCGGTGAAGCGCCTCCTGTAAAAGTTGATCGCCGGCGATGTCGTAAGTGACGACATCACGCAGCTGCAAACATTCCGGCGACGCGTACTCGATGTGGCCCATGTCGAGGTAGAGGCGTCCGCCGTTCAGGAGAAAACCACCGTTGCCCGGTGGTTCCTCATAGTCGCGGTAATGCAGATCGATCGCGCCGGCCTGCGCTTCCTTGAACAGGAAATTTTTTATGCGCATCGGCCACGCATCGGCCTGTGCGCGCCCTGCGTCATCCCTGACGAGGCAACCATATTCTGTTTCGATTCCAGCAACGCGATCCATTTCGTGAGCGATAGAGATGCATTCTAATTGAAAGTGAGCGGGACAAATCGCAAGTTCTCCGCATGAGCGAATTTCCTTTGCGCAGTCCAGGCGAAAAAGTTGGCGGTCTCGTTTATTTCGGGCGGATGCTGGACAAAATTCGCCTGCACGCCAAGGGCGAATTGCCTGATGAGTACGTAGCCAATCTCGGCAAGGGGTTCGATCGCTTTTGCGTTGGCCTTTTGAGAATCGATTACGAAGACCTTGTCGCCCGCGTGAAATCCGGCGGCACCGATGAAGAAATTTTCACCTGGTGTTTTGAAACGGGACGCAGGCCAACCGATGACGAGGTTCACATTTGGAACGAATTTATGCGGAAGTGTGGCTGGAAAGATAAACTCTCCGAAATGCTCACGCGTCGCAAAGAGGAAGCGGACATGACTGCTCGCGCCGACATTGAAACGATGTTTCAATTTATCGACGCGGATGAAGGTCGGCTGTAACGCGTTATTGAGGTGCCGCGATAACCGGAGGGGCTGGCGAATGCGTGCGGTAATCGATGAATTTCCACACCGCCCCAACGACGATAATCACACACACGCCCGCGACCCACTGGCGAAAACGACCGTGGTTCTGATTGGCCACTTCCTATTCCGCGAGGTGATCGATCCGCTCGGCCAGGCCAAAATCTAGCTCGGTCAGTCCGCCCTTGCTGTGCGTCGAAAGAATCAAACGCACTTTGTTATAGCGAATATCGATGTCCGGATGGTGCTCTTCTTCTTCCGCCACCTCTGCCACGCCATTCACGAAATCAATTGATTCGGTAAAGTCGTCGAACTCGAACGAGCGTTCGATGTGCTTCTTCTCCAGCTCCCATTCGGGAATTTTCTTCAGACGCTCTTTCGCCTCATTCGCCTTCAGCAAGTCAGCCATAACGGGGAATGAGTAACACCCCAAAACTCTTTTGCAATGGCGAAATCGCGGGCTACAACGTCAGAATTTTTCGCAGGTTTTTTGCCGAATCGAACGTCTCCACCGCGCAAGCGCGTGCTTCTCGTGACAGGCGCGGCCAATCAGCCAGGACTTCCGTCACGGCCGCCTGCGCTTCGTCGAGATCGCGCACAAAAAAAAATCCGCTCGCGCTCGGCAGATATTTTCCAGCCCCCGTATCCTCCGTGATGACCGGGCGGCCCATCGCGAGAAACGCCGCCGCGCGGTCGCTTAACCATCCCGTTCGCCAGGCCACATCGACGCCTTTTATTGCCGTGAATTCCGCCAGCACGCCCGCGATATAACGCCTGTAGGCGCCCGGCGTGCGCGCCACGCGATGCGGTGCGACGACCTGCCAGCCGCGCGCGCGCAGGCGCTCCAATTCGGGATCATCCGCATTGATGTTCATCGCCAGCTCAAACTGGGCCGATGGAATTCGTTGCGGTAGATCGAGGTACTGTTCAAAAGCGAACTTCTTTGACAGATCTGGAAACGCGCCATCCACTTCCACGCTCCCGCCCCAGTACCATTGTCCAATGGTGGAGAACTTCGGCGCGCGCGGGCGAGGCTGAGGCTGAAAAAAATCGGTATCGGCTAAGGGATGAAAGGTGCGCCATGCCACC
>JBDUCP010000081.1:0-7462 GCA_040003405.1 Verrucomicrobiota bacterium | reverse complement strand
ACCCCAGGCCTCGTCATTGCGAACGACGCGCTCTACCAACTGAGCTATACCCCCGCGTGAATCCTCGCGAAATCGCTGACACACTAGGGAAACAAATTCGCGAGGCAAGTGTTTGGCTAGGCGATCGCGCCGAAGGCCAGGCCCAGGCCGTAAGTCACGACGGCTTCGATGATGCCGACAATTGTCATCTCAAATCCCGAGGCCCACCACGAGCGGATGGTGATGAGGGATTTGATCGCGCCGACGGCGAAGTGCGCCAGAATGCTGACCACAAACGCAGCGACGACGGCTTCGATTCCGGTCAGAAAGAAGAATGGGATGATGGGAATGAAGGCGCCGATCGCGGTCGAGATGGCGGCGGATGCGGCGGATTTCCATTGATTGGGAAAATGATGTTCGGAGAGGCCGAGTTCGTGTTGCGCCATCGCTTGCACCATTTGGTCGGGCTGCTCGGCCAGCCGCTCGGCCATGCGCTGTGATTCTTCCGGACTGAAACCTTGCAGTTGATAAAAGAGCGACATCTCCTCGATCTCTTCTTCCGGATTTTCATCGACCTCGCGCCGCTCGCGCGCGATCTCCGCCTCATAGACTTCCGCCTCACTCTTAACCGCGAGATACGCCCCAGCGCCCATCGAAAGCGATGAGGCCAACATTCCCGCGAGACCGGAAATGAGAACGTAATGTTGCTGGTTGTTCGTCGCGCCGGCGACGCCGGAGACGATACCGAAGACGGCGCCGAGTCCATCATTCACACCATAGATGGCGTCGGCTACCCAACTCCCGCCGCGACCATGCCAGCGCTCGCGTTTCAAGATCGTGTCGAGCACACCGCGCGGTCCGGTCGCCGTCGGCGCCATTGTGTTCAGGACACGCGCATGCGCTTTCTCTTCCAACGCGGCTTCGCGCAAGAATTCCTGCGCATCGGGATCGTCGGCCAGCGCGCGTTCGCTTTGCGCGCGATAACGCGCTTCGTGCCGATCCTCGGCCGCTTCCATGCGGCGAATGGCGACATTGAGGCCCGCGATGCGATTCCACCAGCGATTTAGGCGCTGACCTAACGAATCTTTTAGTTCCGGCGGAGGCAGCCCGATGTCGGTTAATTTTTGGGCCCAGCGCTGCGCATGTCTTTCCTCCGCCTCCGCCATACGCAACAAAATATCTCGGCGTTTCTGGTCGGTCTCGCGCTCGGCCAGCTCGCGATAAACGCGCGCCGTCTGGACTTCGGCCCGCCAGTTTTCCTTTAGCGCTTCGATCGATTCCGGGTCGTTAGGCATGGCTTAGATCGGGCGCGCCACCGCTGCCTCCACCGGCATCGATCTGGTTTGCGATTGCTGCACGGTGATGACGAGCGCGACCGAACCAATAATTAATCCCGCGGCGATCAGCGTGCGCAAGGTCAAAGTCTCACCGGCGAACATCGCGCCGAGTAGCACCGCCACGATCGGATTCACATACGCGTAGGTCGCGACCTTAGCCGGTTCGCAATACCGCAGCAGCCAGGCGTAGGAGACGTAGCCGATGATGCCGCCGATAAAAACCAGATAGACGAACGCGCCCAGCGATTGCGCCGTGATCGCGCGCGGAGCGAAATAACGCAACTCACCCGTCGTGATTCCCGCGAGGGTGAGAAGCGCGCCGCCGCATAACATCTGCTGACCCGCCGCCAGAAACGGCGACGGCGCATTTTTGGCCGTGCGCGAATAGAGCGAGCCCGCCGACCAGATGAGCGACGAGCACAGCAGGATGGTCATTCCGATCCAGGCGCGTGGCGATTCGCCCGTCGTGGAAAAGCGGACCGCAGGGCCGATTAGTACACCCACTCCTACGAAGCCGCCCGCCAATCCCGCCCATGCGATGGCGCTCGGTCGCTTCGACATGCCGAAGAGCCAACCTAGCAGCGCGATGTAAATCGGCACCGTCGCCACGAGCAACGCCGCCAGACCCGACGGCACATATTGTTCCGCCAGCGTCACGCCGCCGTTCCCGCCCAGCAGCAAACACGCGCCCACGATCAGCGCCGTGCGCCACTCCGCCCGCGCTGAACGCGACGCGCCGCTCATGCGTGCCCCGACATACAAGATGGTGCCCGCGATAAGAAATCGCGTTCCGGCCATGAGCAATGGCGGGATCGAGTCGATTGCGAAACGGATGGCGAGATAGGTTGAACCCCAGATGAGATAGAGCGCGGCGAAAGCAAGGAGGATGGAAAATCTGCGCGGCGCCGGCATCGATGACGAGTGCATCGAAAGCCCTTTCGCGCAACTGGCGGCCGACCGCCGATTCCTCGTTAGGTGCGCCGTCCGAAGATGAGCCGATAAAGCAGGAGCAGCAGCATCGCGCCGATGACGGAGCCGATGAAACCGGCCGGTTGTCCCGGTTGATACCAACCGAGCGCCTGCCCGAGATAGGACGCGACGAACGAGCCGGCGATACCGATCAAGATGGTGATGATGCAACCTCCGGGGTCGCGCCCCGGCATGAGAAGTTTCGCGACGACGCCAATCAGCAGACCGATAACGACAGTCCAGATAATTCCAGTCATGATTGCTTTGATTAAATGGTGCTTGCTGAATCCACAAACAAAAACGCAAAGCGGCGGCGTCTGGTAGGTGGAGGAAACTCTCGCGCTGCGGAAAATTCCTGAATCTAATTGTGCCCCATTACCATCTAATTCTCGATGATGACTGATCTTCGCTTCGCTCTTCGGCAGTTGCGCAAATCGCCGGGATTCACGCTCCTGGCGGTAATCACGCTCACGCTTGGGATCGGGCTGAACACGGCGATCTTCAGCCTGGTCAACGATCTTTTCCTGCGCGGGCTGCCTTTCCGGGAGGCCAACCGACTCGTGCATTTGTACGTCAAACCGACGGACCGCGACCTTAATCCTTTTCCCATATCGGCTCCGCGCTTCATGCATTATCGCGACGGCCAGACGATCTTCGAAGGGTTAGCAGCGGAAAACGGCGGCGGCGCCACGCTCACTGGTCTGGGCGATCCAGTCCAGATTCCGCTCTTCAAAGTGACGGCGAATTGGTTCGACGTGCTCGGAATAAATCCGATTCGCGGCCGCAATTTTCTGGCGCAGGAAGAGGAAGGAGCTGACGTGGCGCTGGTCACGGAAAATTTCTGGCGGAAGCGCATGGGCGCCGATCCGAACGTGGTCGGACGCGGCATCACGCTCGACGGCGTCGCCCACACGATCGTGGGCGTAATCCCGAACATGCCGGCGAGCTGGGTCGGCCCGAATGGTAACGAAGTCTGGACGACGAAGCCGTTCGTCATTCCCGGCTTTTCGCACGAACGCATGATGCGCGGCACGAGTTTTCTACGCGTGATCGCACGGATGAAGCCGCGGCAAACACTGGACCAGGTGCGGGCCGGGTTGGCGTCGCTCGAGCAGAGTTACCGGGCGCAATATCCAGACAAGATCGACGCGCAGTTTGGCGGTTTGACCAAAACCTTATCGGAAGACGTGAACGGCGATTTGCGCCCGGCGTTTGCGACTCTGCTGGCGGCGGTCGCGTGCGTGTTGCTCATCGCATGCAGTAATGTGGCCAACCTGTTGCTCGTGCGCTTCAGTGGCCGGCGGCGCGAGATCGCGTTGCGCATGGCGATCGGGGCGTCGCGCGCAAGCGTCATGCGGCTCTTTGTTTTCGAAAGTTTGCTGGTGAGCTTGATGGCCGGGATCGCGGGCGCGGTGTTGGCCTGGCAGCTCGTTCCACTCGTGCCGAAAATGGCGGCGAACTTTCTGCCGCTCGAACCGAACTATCACGCCGGCCTGTCGCTGCCGTTGCTCGGGTTCACCATCGCGCTGTCGATTTTGACTGGCCTGCTTATGGGAATTTATCCGGCGCTGCAAAGTTCGCGCGCTGATCTGGTCGAGGGTTTGAAGGAAGGCGGGCGTGGGTCGAGCGGCAGCGCAAAGCAGCAGCGCTTCCGCAAGATTCTGGTCGGCGCGCAGGTCGCGCTTTCGGTTACGTTGCTGACGGGTGCGGCGCTCCTCATCACCAGTTTCGTGCGGTTAAGCCACCAGGAGCTCGGATTCCGTCCGCAAAATCTCTGGGTGGGTTTCGTCACCTTGCCGGCCGCGCAATATCCCGACATCGGCGCGCGCGCGCGTTTCGGCGATCGAGTCGATAAGACTCTGAAAACTATTTCAGAATTCCAAAGCTCGACGGTTAGCGGCGACTTCCCACTAGCCGGTGGGAACCAGACGCTTTACACCCGGCCCGAGGGCAATGTCTTGCCAGTTCCGCAACGCGCGGCGGCGCCGTCGCACGACATCGCCCCGGGATTTTTCAAGACTTGGGGCATCCCCCTTTTGTCGGGCCGCGACTTCGATGAACACGATGTCGCCGATCATCCGAATGTTGTTTTGATCAGCGCGGCCGGCGCGAAGAAAAATTTTCCGAATGAAAATCCCATTGGCAAGACCTTGCTCGTAACGAGCTTGAGCGTGCCCGTCGAAATCATCGGCGTGGTCGGCGATGTGCGCTCCGATCTTGTCGCGCGTCTCAACGACATGGAATTTTACCGGCCCTGGACGCAGGAAAATTTCCCTTTCATGAGCATCACAGTGCGCAGCAATTTGAAAACCGATGCGGTGACAAAGCTGGTGCAATCGGCGTTGAAGGCGATCGATCCGGCGCTGGCAATCGCGCAACCGCAGTCCATGGATGCGATCGTCGCACAAGCGCTCGGCCAGGCGCGCCTCATGATGTGGCTGCTCGGAATCTTTGCCGGCGTCGCGCTCTTACTCGCGACCGTCGGCATTTACGGCGCGGTCGCTTACACGGTCGAACAACGCACCGGCGAGATAGGTGTGCGCATGGCGCTGGGCGCGCAGACGATGGATGTGTTGCGCCTCGTCGTCATGCAGGGAATGAAGCCCGTGCTCTTCGGGTTAGTCGCCGGACTAATTGCGGCGCTCGCGCTCGGCCGATTGATTGCCTCGCAGTTGTATCAGGTGTCGGCGTACAACCCGGTTTTGCTGCTGGCGACAACGGCGGTTCTTGCCACCGCCGCGGTGCTCGCGTGTCTGTTCCCGGCGAGGCGAGCGAGCTTGGTGAATCCGGTCGAAGCGCTGCGCGCGGATTAGTCGCGCGGCGATAAATTACAACTCGATGATTTGAGCAGAATGAATGTCGTCGCTCGCGCGAATGGCGGCGAGAATTTCTTCGCCCGGAGCCGTGTCGAGATTCAAAACCGTTAGCGCGGTGCCGCCGGCTTCGTTTCGGCTGAGAGACATCGTCGCGATGTTGACGCCGTGGCCGCCTAATAATGTGCCGATACGACCGACCATGCCGGGGCGATCGGTGTTTTCGAGAATGAGAACCACGCCGTGCGGGCGCGCTTCAACATGCCGGCTATTTACGTTCACGATGCGCGGCGTGGCGCCGAAAAATGCCCCGGCCACGGAAATCGTTTTGCCTTCCGCCACAGCGGATAGCTCGAGCAGATCGGTGTAATCACCAGCTGCGCTCATGCGCGACTCTGTGATTTTGAGCCCGAGACTTTCGGCAAACGCCGGCGCGTTCACTTCGTTGATTTCGCTGCCGCCGGCGCTTTGCAAAAATCCCTTCAGCACCGAGCGCGTGATCGCGGTCGTATCGACTTCGTTCACTTTTCCGCTGTAGTTAATGTTCAGGCTCTCGACGCGTTTCGGTGAGAGCTGCGAGAGAAAACGCCCAAGCTTTTCACCGAAACGCAGATGTGGCCCGACGATGGCGAGTGTCTTCGCGTCGAGGTTCGGCATGTTCACGGCGTTGCGAATTGTTCCTTCCAGCAGCGCCGCGCGGATCGATTGCGCAATTTCGATGCCGACACTTTCTTGCGCCTCGGCTGTCGATGCGCCGAGATGCGGCGTGAGAACAAGGTTCGGCAAAGCGCGCAATGGCGAGTCGTTAGGCAACGGCTCGATTTCGAAAACGTCGAGCGCAGCAGCAGCCACGTGACCCGACTGCAGCGCCTCGGCCAGCGCGGTCTCGTCGATCAGCCCGCCCCGCGCACAATTGATCACGCGCACGCCCCGTTTCGTTTTCGCCAGCCGCGCGGCGTTGAGCAAATGATGCGTCTCGGGCGTGAGCGGCGTGTGCAGGGTGATGAAGTCAGCCGCCGGCAGCAGATCATCGAGCTCTTCGATCAACTCCACCTGCAACGTCCGTGCGCGTGTGGCGGAAAGGTACGGATCATAGGCGACCACCCGCATGCCGAAGGCAATCGCGCGACGACTCAGCTCGCTGCCGATGCGCCCCATTCCGACGATGCCTAACGACTTGTTGTAAAGTTCGACCCCCTCGAAATTTTTCCGGTCCCATTTTCCACCGCGCAATGTCGCATCAGCTTGCGGGATTTTTCGCGCAACGCAGAGGAGCAACGAGAAGGCGTGCTCCGCCGTGGAAATGGTATTCCCGCCGGGGGCATTCATCACGATCACGCCGCGCCGTGTCGCCGCCTCCACGTCCACGTTATCGATACCGACTCCGGCGCGCCCGATCGCCCGCAGTCGCGCGCCCGCGTTGATAATCGGCGCGGTGATTTTCGTCTGACTGCGCACCACGACGGCGCTGAATCCCGGAATGATTTCGATCAGCGCCGCTTCGCCCAGTCCCGTTTGCGTCGAAACTTCCAACGCGCCGTCGCGCGATAACTCGTCGATGCCGCGCGGCGAAATGGAATCAGCGATCAAGACTTTTGGCGCACTCATGAAGAAAAAAAACTTCGCTCAATTAGTTACCCACTGCCCGATCCAGGTCCCCCACCCGTAAAATCCTAGCGTCACTAGCCGCCCGGCGGCGACCAGTTCGTCCACCTGGGCGAGGGTCGGACCGCCTTTGTCGGTGGCGCTGATGTAATCATCGATCACCACCCAACAGCGATCCGCCAGTCTGTCGCCGTAGTTATCGATGTCGCGTCGCACATTCGCATCCGCGTCGAAAATGAAGAGACCGATTGCACCAGGCGCCGTCGCTTCTCGCACGGCGCTGATCGTGCTCGCGTCGCTCGAAAGAGCATTGATCAAGGTAACGGCTTCGAGCAAACCGGCGCGGGCCAGATTTTTTTTCAGGTCTTTGCAAATATCCCTGGTGGCCAGCCGATGATCTTTCAGTCGCCCGCCGGGCTCGATGCTGATGATTTTCTTTTCCCGGCCGGAATCGCGCGCGCCCAGCCCGGCCGCGATCGTAGCTGCGCCGACGAAGGATCCGATTTCAAGGATATCGCCTTCGCTCACCCGGGCGAAGTGGTAAATCAGAACCAGCACATCGATCCCGAGCATGGAATGATCGGCCGCTTTCATGAGCTGATGATGCAACGCCTTTTGGTAGCGATACTCGATCAGCTTCTGCATCAGCTCGAGAGAATCGGCCATATGGCCCGGCGAATTCATGGACGTCGTTCAACCAAAGATGAGCAGTTGAATGCTCTCCGGCAATTGCTGCGCGACGCTGGTGACGACGCTGCC
>JBDUCP010000080.1:0-7473 GCA_040003405.1 Verrucomicrobiota bacterium | reverse complement strand
GATCGATGAACTGAAACGGATTCACGGCTGGGAGGAGTTCACGGCTCGGGACGATTGGGACTCTGATTTCACTTTGAATAGCACTGGGCCGATCGATGTGGCTTGGGCGGGGCGCGAAACCCTGCTCGCGCTGCCGGGCATGACGGAACAACTGGTGGATCGCTTTCTCGAAATTCGCCGCGGACCGGATGGTATTGATGGCACCGAGGACGACGCGCCTTTTAAGTCGCTCGAGGATGTGCGCGGTGCGCTGGGACTTTCGCCCGATCAATTTAAAGAGCTTGCTGCCTTGGTTAGTTTCAAGGATGCAGTGCTGCGCGTGGAGAGCATCGGGAAATCCGGCGGGGTCACGCGAACGGTGCGGATGGTAGTCCGCAAGACAGGCGGCAATGTGCAATTAATTTCGTGGAAAGAGACTTGATGAACGAACCGGCGTCACAACAGGCTTACTTAATTCCGGCGGCCACCGCCTGGAATCTGGTGCGCTTTGTGCCGGCGAACGCCGTGTGGGAAGTGCACGGACTCGCCTCCCTGGGGGAAGCTGCGGACTTGCTGCGTCCCGGTGAAGATTTTGTTTTCGGCCTGCCGGTTAATATTATTCTCGCGCAGCGGCTGCATTTACCGACCGTCGAGTCCGAGGAATTTGCGGAGATGGTGCGCATCCAAATCGAGAAAGCGCTGCCCTATTCTCCCGAGGAAGTCACGATCGCGTCGGAGGTCATCGAGCAAACGGAGGAGGGGAGCGCCATTTCGGCCATCGCCGTGCACAATGCGAAACTATCGGAAATGGCGGCGCCGCTCCTGGCGCGCGGACTTATCCCAAGCCGAGTTACGATTTACGCCGCGCAGCGCGCGTTGACGCATGCCCCCAACGGCACGGCGCTTCTGATCTATCGCGAAAGCGACGCGATCGCCTGCGTCATCGCCGAGAAAGGCCGGCTCAGTCTCACCCGGACGTTGGATAACGTGGAGGCATTGCAACTCGACCTGCCGCAACTGGCTCTCAGCGCGGAACTGCAAGGCATCAGCACCGCCTTCTCGCAGATCCTCCTCGACGAAAGTCTCTACGAATTGCGCGACAGTGTGCAAAATACACTGGGCAGCCCGGTGGAATTGATCGCGGTGGAAGCACCGCCTGCGGCCGGCACGCTGAATCTCTTGCCGGACGCCTGGCGGCAACGTCGCGCGCAACTCGTTAGGCAAGGGGAATGGAAGAAGCGTCTGCTTTGGGCCGGCGGCGTGTATGCCGGTCTCCTTTTGCTCTTCATCGCGTTCCTCCTCATCTTGCGCTTCCAAATCAGCCGGCTCGATCGGCGCATCGCGCACGACGCTCCCGGGATCGAGTTTGTGAAAAGCGCCGCGGCCGATTGGAAGGCGCTCGCGCCGGCGATTGACCCACATTATTACCCTATCGAAGTGTTGCTCCACCTCTTCGACTGCCTGCCGTCCGCCGATGTCCGCGTCACCGAGTTCAATCAAACGGCGCGCCAGATTTCCGTGACCGGCGAAGCAAATTCGGCGGCGCTCGTTTACCAATTCGCAGAGAAGGTAAAAAAGAATCCCGACCTGCAAATTTTCCAATTCGATCTGCCGGCGCCGCGCATTTTGCCGAACGATCACGCGCAGTTCCGCCTGGAGGGAAAACCGCGATGAATTTTGCCTGGTATCAGCGGTTGAATCAGCGCGAACGCACTCTGGCGCTCATCGTCGCCGGTGCGATTTTCCTCCTGCTCAACATCATTATTTGGAACAAACTCTTGGGCGTAATCGGGAGCGCGCGCGCGGAAGTAGCAGCGCGGAAGGCGACGCGCGCGGAGCAGACCGTCTACATTAAAGAGCGCGACCTTTGGCTGCGCCGCGACCAATGGTTAAAGCAACATCAACCGGCGTTGAAGGGGCCGATGGAAGCATCCCTCCTGCTCGATCAAGCGAAGGAAATCGCGGGCAAACACAAAGTGTTGATCGAGAATCCGGTCATCGGAACGGGCGACACCACGCCCGAGCATCAAACCGTTTTCGCTTCCATCGAAACGAAAAGCCCGTGGCCGCCGCTCGTCCATTTTCTCTACGATTTGCAGCAGCCGGAAGCATTCATTGTCTTTGAAAGCTTCTCGCTCGCCGTGGACGGCACTGATCCCACCATGATGCGCGGCAAATACAAAATCGCGCGTTGGTTCGCGCCGGCGACACGAAAATAATGTTGTGTTATATTTCGACGCCTCCCTTTTGAAAATGAACGCAAAATCGATCTGCTGCTTGTGTCTGCTCAGTCTGCCGCTGCGCCTCGTTGCGGTGGAGGAAACGCCGAAGCCTTTTACCTTTGCGCGCTATCAGGGGATGATGGACCACTCGCCTTTTGCCGTGGCCACGGCGGTGGTCGCGCCCGCGGGGACGCCGAGTTTCGCGAAGGATTTGTATGTCGCCAACGCCGCGCATTTGCCTAACGAAGATGTCGCCACCATTGCGTCCAACGCTGATAAAAATTTAAAAGAGTATGTCACGAACAAGCTTCCGAACGACCACGGTTACATTATTTCCAACATGGAGTGGTCGGATAAGGTTGGCGCGACCAAGGTCACGATCGGGAAGGACAATCAATTCGCGACCCTTCCCTTCAACCAGGCGCTCATAAGCCAGCCCCTTGCCTCGGGGCAGGGGGGCTATCCGAACCCGATCCCTCAGCCGGGAACTCCGGAGCAACAAAAAATGCAAATGGAGCAGCAGCAAAAGATGCAAATGGCGCAGACGCAGCAGGCTGTTCAGGCGGCGCAGCCCATCGCTCCGATGCCGATTCCGACCTTGCCCACGCCGCCACCGCGGGTCCGCGGCGTCATCCCGCGAAATCCGGCGTTACCTAACCACGCCGCCGTCCGCACGGACGACGAAAAGGTGGATGCGACGCAGCATTAGTTTCCCCAATCGTCGTCCGCGGTGTCGGCACGGCGATCCGGTCCGGCCGAATAGAGATCATAGCCAGTCGGGTTTTTGCGACCGGGATTGAGGTAGATGTAATTATTATTCCACGGATCCTTCGGCAGCTGCTTGTAAAGCTGATACCAACGGCTCGGCTTCGGATCGCTGGACGCCTGCGTGACCAGAGCCTGTATCCCTTGCTCCGTTGTCGGATAAAATCCGTTCATGCTCTCATAGAGCTTAAGCTGGGTGCCGATTCCCTGCACGTCCGCCGCGATGCGCGTGTGCTTCGCATATTCGACGTTGCCGCCCAACTGGTAGATCGCGGCGCCGAGCAACAACGCGATGATCGTGACCACGAGCATGATCTCCAACAGAGTGAAAGCGCTTTGCCGATTTTTCATTTGTCTTAATGCTCGCCTTGCAGGCGGTAATCAGATTTGTCCCAAAGATATTTCAGTTGAATTTGCGTCGCGCGGATGGCTGAGGCCGGCGTGCCCGGACCGCCGATGACAATGATGTCGTTCGTCCCGACGCTCAGGCTGCTCGCCGGCAACAATTTTTGCGCGCGCAGCCAGCCGGTATATTGGAAACGCATTTGCCTAACGAGTGATGTATTCTCGCCGCGATAACCGGGGTCGGCCAGATCGGGCAGGGTGAAGGTGACCGCACCGGCGCTTTCGCCATTTACAAAAATTTCCGGCGGCGCCTCAATGTTCGCACCCGCCACTTCAAAAGTAATGAGCGCCGCCAGCGGCTGCGTTTCCAGGCCGAACTCGAACGCCGCGCCCTGCGATACGCTCGCGCCGATGCGGATCGTTTCGTTGGCCAGCGTCGCCGTCACCGTGCCGAACATTTCCAAGTCTTGCGCTGGCGCATGAAGCGGCGATGCGACCGAGAACGGCTCTGGAATAAGGTCGCGATGTTCCGCGCTCATCGGGTGCAGCACTTCCGATCGCGCCATCCAATCGAGGTATGCTCCGCGCACGGATTTGCCGTCACCGGGCACTTCCACGTCGATGGTCGAACTGCCATTCATCGGGATGATGACGTTTTCCGATGTCGGCAAATTGATGCCTGCGCCGAGCGGACCGGATCGAATCACTTGCGAACCGGATTCATCCCACGCCACCAGATTCGGATGCTGATCCGGGTTGTCCTCAAAAAATAAGCGGAACATCAGAACTTGAAAATCCGGGCCGGGTCGAGCCAGGCGAATGCGAAAAATCGTTTTTGGCGCGACCCCTTCCTTCGTTTCCGAGGCCACGAGGGTGACCGACTCTACCCACGAGGGCACGGCCTGCGGTCGGGAATTGCTCGCTGCGGTTTGGCGCAAATCAAGCCAGGCGCTTTCGATCTTTCCGCTCGCGTTGCTCACCTTCTCCAGCAAACCGCCGCTGGCAGATTCCTGCGCCTGCGAGACGGAGACCGCTGCGAACACCAGTGCGGAAGCGAGGATGCGGGAAAGCATATGGCGCCGAGATTACTTCAGTGCGGGCGGAACTGCAAACTGTGCGTCATTTCAAAAACGGCGGAGAGAATGCTGTAAACGACGAAGCCGACGATCAGCGCGATCAGCACGATGATTACGATCGGCACCAGCGCCGAGATGATGTTGACCGTGCGATCCAGCTCGCGCTCGTAAACGTCGGCGATTGTCTGCATCGTCTGCGCAAAATGTCCGGTCGATTCGCCCACCGCCATCATGTCGGTGAATAATTCGGGAAACAACTGCTGCGCGCTCAAGGCGGTGGATAACGTCGCGCCATCAATCACCGCACGCCGCACCTCGACCAGCTTCGATTCGAGATAACGATTGCCCGCGATCTCGGTCACCAGGTCGAGTGCCTTCAGCAACGGGATGCCGTTTTCCATTAACGTCCCAAGCGTCCGCGAGAATTGCGCGTAGTAGCGGTGCCGAATGACCCGGCCGTATCCCGGCACAGCGAGGCGAAAACGGTCCCACGTTATTCGACCTTCATCGGTGCGCACAAAGGCGCGAAATCCGATAACGGCGCCAATAGCGAGAATAGCGCCCGCCCACCAATAGCCGGTGATGACGTGATGCGCGGCCAGCAACATGCGTGTCGGCAACGGCAGCGTGCCACCATTAGCCGACATGAAACCAGTCAACTGCGGCACCATGAAGGTAATGAAAATAGTAATCAAGGCCGAGCCCGCGAACGCGAGCGCGGCGGGATAGATGAGCGCTTGCTGCACGCGGTCGCGCAAATTTTTCGCCTGCATCAAATGCTGCACGAGCCTCCGCAAAATATCCGGCAACGCGCCGCTCGCTTCTCCGGCCGCAACGAGGTTGACGTAAATGGCAGGGAAGATGCGCGGGAAATCGCGCAGCGCTTGCGAGAAGCTGCGGCCATCGACCAGCGCTTGATGCAGCGAGTGCGTCATCTGTTGCACGCGCGGTTGTTTGAGTCGTTTCTCCAGGACCGCCAGTCCTTCGTCGAGCGTCATTCCCGCCTGGAGCAAATGCGCCAGTTGCTCGGTGAAGATCAGAAGCTGCCCATGCGCAATCTTCAATTTTTGGGTTGGGGTGGTGAGGGTTTTTGTTGGCGCAATCGCTTCACCATCGCTCCCTCGCTTCACGACTTTCGGTTCCGTGGCCACAGCGTCGATCCGTACTGGTATGTAATGCAGTTGCTCGATCTGGCGGATAGCGACCGACCGATCCGGGCAATCGAGGACGCCTTCGACGAGACCGCCCTGCGGGTTGCGCGCGCGATAGGAAAACTGGGGCATGCGCCAGACTCTACTTCCAAAGTCGGAAACGGAAAATCGAATTTGATTTTCCGCCCAACGGCTCGCTGCCGTAACAAAGACAGCACAAAATTGGGGAAGATCTACGCTTCCTCTGTCAAATATACGCTCTCGTGGTATCTTCTCCGTTAGCGACATCCGCTTTCGCGTTATGAGGTTTCTTCTACCCCGAAATTTCTCACTCCGTCTCTTAGCGTTACTTGCGTTCGGTCTTACCAGTTCTGCCGCGCGGGCGCAGGACCCGGCTTCCGCAGCGCCACCAACTGCGCGAGCTCGCGGAGAAAGGCAGCAGGTGATTTACCATCTCCCTAGGTCGTCGGGCGACGCCGCCGCGCTGCACGCGCAGGCCAAGGCGCAGCGTGAAGCGCTCAATACGCCCACTCCGCAACCGACGGTGGTCGCCGCCAGCCCTGCGCCGACGGTTGGAGCCGTCCAACATGAGCCCCGGATATCGAAGGCGAATCGAGTCTCGTTAGGCCAGGGCCGCCCCGTATCCCGGAGTCGTGGCTTTCCGCAGTCATCGAGAAGGATGATGATGCGCCCGCCCAGTTCCAAGCCGGGCAAGCGCCACTGAGCCCGCGTGGCCTATACTGGCTGGCGCCTCGGCGACATTTGTTCTCGCTCGCCTTCGGCACGGTGTTCGGTATGTTCCTTCCATGAAATATTGCAAATTCCTCATCCTTGCTGCGCTCGCCCTGCCCACACTCGCGTTCGCGCAGGCGACCGACAAACCTGCGTCGAAGCCGGATACAGGGACAGAGCAGGCCATCATGAAGATGGAACAGGATCTCATTACTGCCCTAATCAAGGGTGACGTAGGCGCAATCGGGCCGATGGTGGCAGACACTTTCTTCTTTACCGCTCCGGATGGGAAGACCTCATCGAAAGCGCAATTCCTCGCCGATGTGAAGTCCGGCGATCTGAAGATTCTGTCCTCAGCGATTAAGGACATGAAGGTACAGGCGTCTGATTCGGACATGGCGGTGGTGACTTATGCCACGACTGATAAAGGCACCTACAAAGGCGAAGATATCAGCGGCGAGTATCGCTGGACTGACGTCTTCATGAAACGCGACGGGGGCTGGGAGTTGAGCGTTTCGCAGGGGACGGGCATCGACGCAGCCAAGCCATAAGGCAGTCCTGTTCGACTTTCGTTTGCGAAGTCGGGCCGCTCGAATCGATTGACGCGCCAACGCGCTCCCGCAGCGTGTCAAAATCCTGAGATTCGGCGTTGGACGTTGGGTGCTCGGCGTTCGACGTTCGCTGCTTTGAATGCTCAGTCGTCACAACTTTTAGCGCGCGCGCTCCACTGCATACCCGGTGGAGTAAATTCTCCCGTCCGCGCTTTTCGCGGTCTGGATCGCGAACCATTTTTCATCGATCGCGCGCAAGGCGCACGGATTTGGGACGTCGATGGCTGCGAGTATATCGATTATGTCGGCTCGTGGGGTCCGGCGATTCTCGGACATGCGCCGAATGTTGTTATTGATGCAATCCATGAGACCGCTACGCGCGGCATCAGTTTTGGAATTCCGAATCCGCTCGAAGTGGAGATGGCGGAACTGATCTGCCGCTGGGTGCCGTCGATCGAAAAAGTGCGCATGGTCAACAGCGGCACCGAAGCGACGATGTCGTGTCTTCGTCTCGCGCGCGGTTTTACTGGCCGCGACACAATTATAAAATTTGAGGGCTGTTATCACGGCCATGTCGATTCGTTGCTGGTGCACGCAGGCAGTGGCGCGCTCACGCACGGACAACCTGATAGCGCGGGAGTGCCGGCGGATT
>JBDUCP010000079.1:0-7627 GCA_040003405.1 Verrucomicrobiota bacterium | reverse complement strand
AAATCCGAGTTGCCACAAGCGGTTACTTGTTAGCTAGTTTGGTGAGAATGGCTGCTTTGAAGCTGTCGGCGGACATTGGCTGCCCTTCACTCGCGGCTCGCACATCTCTGCCCAATTTGGCCACGTTTGCCAGCATAGTACCATCATCTGTTGCCACCACATCGCGCCCCGCTGAATCATTTTGCACGTGAAACCGACCATGCATGATGCCTACTAAGGGGACGAACTGGCTGCCATTATGTTCCACAAAAAGAATGTCGCGGTTACCTACCTTGAATGTAGGAGTGTCGCTTACTTCCATCGTCTCATTCCCCACCGTTCCGCCTAACATGCGGATGGTATAAGTGTTGCCCGGAGCACCCTTGAGGCTGTCATCCACCTTGAAAGTAACATAGGTCATAATGTGGCGGTCGGCGCCTTCGCCCACCCAATGTGAGTTAACCTCAGTAACAGTCCCTTGGAAGATAATTTCAGCTTCGTTTACGAGCTGGTCAAAGGTAGGAGGTATAACGGTGGTGGCGTGAGCGCAACTAACGGCGACGGAGAAACAGAGACCAAGAACAAGCAGGCGAAGGAATTTCATAAAGGACAAGGTAAGTTGAGTTCGGAGGTTAGTACATTAGGTGGAGAGGGAGTTAATTGCAATGTAAGATCGGCCTACGGGTCTAAATCGTATACTTCCACTAAAGCTACGCCGGTAGTGTTGGCCGCGCCGTTGACGATAGCGGTATAGCTGCCCGGAGAAAGAGTGGCAGCGATGGCGGATTCGCGCGAGTCAGCCGGCGCCAGACCGCTGGCCACGATTTGTGAATATTGGGAACTGGTATTCCAGTTGTCGCTCGTTGCGACTACACTGCCGCTGCTATTGCGAAGCTCAAGCACTGGATCGAGAAGAGCTCCATTAATGTAGTTAGCCAGAGAAGGCCCGATAGCGCGTATCAATACACTCTTCGACGTGCTGCCAGAAATTATTATCCCGCCGATAAGAACGTCGTCTCCGGTCCCGACGCGTCCGCGCGTCGCAATATTAGCCAGCTTGGCCGCCTCGGTTCCTATCTCATAACCCTCCACCAATCCCACGCCGGTCGAACTGTTCCTACCCTGCACAATCGCGGTATAGCTGCCAGGCGCGAGGGTGGCGATAATAGCGGACTCGAGCGAGTTTGTCGGAGCTAGTCCGCTAGAGGCTATCTGACTCGCTTGTGCGCTCGTTTGCCAATTGTCGTTGGAGGCGATGAGAGCGCCAGTGGAATCTCGCACTTCCAAAGTAGGGTCCGCCAGCGCGCCCGCGATTCCAGCGCCGGCCAGTGAGGGACCCGTTGCGCGGAAGATTACTTGTTTGGCGACGGTACCGGAAATAATAAATCCACCAATGAGAACACTGTCGCCTACACCAACCCGAAGGCGGGTAGATATGTTCGCGAGACGACTGCCAGAGGTGGTCGGCGGAGGAGGCGCCGCGGGAGCCCCATAAAGAGACTGGACTCCCGCGATGTCATCAGCCGCAAGCACCGCGCGGTCGCTGACGAGCGCATTCATTATTGCATCCACCTGCTGCCCGGAGCTGTCGGGGTGGCCGAGACCGAGTCCGTGGCCGAGTTCATGAAGGAAGACGCGCCGAATATCCACAATGGCAACCCCGTTCGATCCGAACTGGAGCGGCCCGCGATAAGAATCATAGGTGAGCGCGAGATTAAAAACCGTGTCCGTCTCCGTCATGGTACCGCTAACAAAGCGATACATGGTTACCGCTGTCGTGCTTGAACCAAATGATTGTCCAAAAGCAGTGACGGAAAAGCCGGTCGAATTTATATGGTCGCCTGACGAGACCGGCGCCGAAGAATCCATTACGGCGGCAGTTTGAATGCGTCCCATTTGCTGATTCCACATAGTGATGACCGGGGCAACGGCCGCGTTCCAAGATGTGTTGCCATCCAGAAGAGTGCGATTGGCATTGCCGAGACTCAGTTGGACCACGAGGACGCTTCCGGATGGCCAACTCGCGCCTTCGAGTCTGTATCCATAGCCATTTCCCGAAGACGCCAATAGCGCGGCCAGAAGGCAGGCAACTAGTTTCATCGAGGGGGAGGAGTAGCTAAGAACCGAGAAAATGGAAAGTTTATTCTGCGGAAAAAGCGAGGGCCGCGGCGTTTAGCTCATAACCATAAGGGCAAGAAATATGCTCAGGATTTGTCGAACGAATGAATATTTTTGCCGTTTCGCGCCGGCGCGTGAAAAGCAAGCGTCCCCTGCCGATTAGGGAACGAGAAAAACTTTTCCCGAGTACGGATCTTTCACTTTGCTGCCTCGTGAATATCCGTTCACGTCCACGTAGCCACCGCTGGAATCGAATGGACTAAAGACGTAGCCCGGTTTCCCGGGAACAGGTTTCGCGGTCGGAAATTGCTGCGATCCGGAAGCACTCTCTGCTGATGGAGTGGGCGAAGCCTTTGCTTTGACCTTTTGTGCATTGGCAGAGCGCGACGGATGCGGAGCGGCACTTCGATCGGATTGTTTTTGGGCAGCGACGCGTTGCCGCGAAGCATCCTGGGTGGTTCGTGTCACCTCCACGGGCCGTCCTGGAATCACCGCATCCGAAGTGACCGTCGTGGTGGTAGTGGTCGTCGCATCTGGTGGATCAATGCGGCGGCGGATGAAATGCGCGGGAGCGTCGATGACGTGGAAAGAAGTCACGGCAACATCGTGCGCAGTCTGGCATCCCGCGAGCGCGATTGCGCCAAGGAGGATTATGCGCTCTCTCGCCTTCACGCGTTTAGTTATACCGCGATCGATCCGCCCGCCAGACAATTTCCAAGATGCGTTCATAAATTTCGACCAATGTCCCGAATGAGATCATCAACGTCTTGTTCCGAGACCGACCACGAACACATCAACCGATAAATATCCGGTTCGATGAATTTATAGAAGTGCCAGCCACAAGCTTGCACGCGCGCGACAAGTTGGTCAGACATCTGCAAAAACACCGCGTTGGCCTCCCGCGGAAACGCCATCCTCATTCCAAACGTTGCTAATTTTTTCGCCAACGACGCTGCGCGTTCATTCGCCCGTCGCGCATTCTCCATCCAGATATCACCAGTCAGCAGGCCGGCCCAGGGCGCGGCGAGAAAGCGCATCTTCGACGCCAACTGTCCCGCCTGTTTCGCGCGATAATCGAATTCTTGCGCCAGCTCTTTTCTGAAAAAAACCACCAGTTCACCGGCCGCCACTCCATTCTTGGTTCCGCCGAAACTCAGGACATCGACGCCTGCCTCCCACGTGATCGATTTTGGTGCGCAGTTCAGTGCCGCAACTGCGTTGGCGAACCGCGCCCCATCCATCTGTAGGTAAAGCGCGCGCGCGCGGGCGAAGTCCGCGATTTGTTCGATTTCGCCGCGTTGATACACGGTCCCCAGTTCCGTCGCCTGGGTGATGCTGATGACACGCGGTTTTGGCGAATGCAATTCACGTTGACGCACGATGATCGTCTCGACCTCCACCAGATCCAGTTTTCCATTTGCGCCGGGTGTCGGCAAAAGCTTGAGACCTCCCGAGAAAAATTCCGGCGCGCCGCATTCATCCGTCTGGATGTGCGAATATTCGTGGCAGATCACGCTGTGATACGACCGGCAAAGTTGCGCCAGACCGAGCGAATTTGCCGCGGTGCCATTGAACACGATAAAAACTTCGCAATCCGTCTCGAAGATTTCGCGCACGCGCTCGCAGATGCCGCGCGTCCATTTGTCGTCGCCGTACGATGGCGCTTCCTCCGCGTTCGCTTCAGTCAGTGTCGCCCACGCTTCGGGACAAATCGCCGCCGTATTGTCGCTCGCGAATTCATAACGATCGGCCGCCGCGGTCATGATGTGTCGTCCGTACGCGAAAATCCCGGCGCGGGCAAACGCGCGGCGGCCCGGCATCCCTACAAAAGATCGCCTGGCAAGCCTTCCCGGTTTCCCGAGTGACCGCCAGGCGCCTCCCTCTACCCGCGTTCCCTAACTGCTATGTACAACCGCGCAGCAGAAAAAATAAGAACAGAATTGGAATCGGTATTCCGAGAAGCCACAGCAAAATGTATCCCGCCGCTCCCTGTTGCTTGATCGTGCCTTTGAGTTTCATATCGATTTATTCCTTTCGCTATCATTTCGCAGGAACGCCATTCTCTGGGCGTGTAAAAACACAAATTTTTTGGACGGCCGCCCATCGGGATCTCCTTTGCTGATTCCGACAGCCAGTATTATGATCGCGCGATGAGTTCGCTTCAGCCCGAGATCGAGCAACGCGGGGACGAAATTTTCCAACTTGTTGATCGCCATCCCGAGACGCTTTTCAGCAAGGCGGGATTTTACCAGCGCATGATGGCCTTCTCCATGCGCGATGAGCATTTCAAGGTGCAAATGTTTCGCTTTGTCGATGTGCTCGCCTCGCTCCGCCGGCCTCGCGATATCGTGCAGCATCTCGACGAGTATTTTGCCGACATCCCCGACGGTTTTGTGCCCTTTATGAAGACCGGTCTGCGCGTGGCGCGGATTTTTCCCTGGGCTACCGCGCCCGTTCTGCGCTGGAACGTTTCCGGCATGGCCCGTCAATTTATCGCCGGGCGTAATCCAGACGACGTCATGAAAACGCTGCGCCGCCGGCGGAAGGAGCGCATCGGCTTCACCGTTGACTTGTTAGGTGAGGCGGTGGTCAGCGAAAAAGAAACCGATGAATACGCCGCGCGTTGTTTTGATTTGCTCGAAGGCTTGGCCGAACAGACGCGCGGCTGGGCCGACCCGCTTGGCGCCGGTGTGGAGTTGTTTCCGGTCGTTAATCTCTCCATCAAGATCTCTGCGCTCTACTCGCAAATGAATCCGGCGGATCCGGCGGATGCCATCGCGCATCTCGCTCCGAAGCTGCGCCCGATTCTGCGGCGTGCGCGCGAGCTCGGCGCCTTCATTAACTTCGACATGGAAAGTTACGCGCACAAAAACACCACGCTTGAACTCTTCCGCACTCTTTTTGCCGAACCGGAATTTCGCGACTGGCCGCACGCCGGCATCGTCATCCAGGCCTACCTGCACGACGCCGAGGGCGATCTGCGCGAGCTGCTCGAGTGGGGCCGCGTCCGTGGAACCCGTTTCACCGTCCGTCTCGTGAAAGGCGCCTACTGGGACTACGAAAAGATCAAAGCGGCACAGAACGGCTGGCGCTGCCCCGTCTTTTTGCAAAAGCCGGAAAGCGACGCCTGCTTCGAAAAATGCACCCGCATCCTGCTCGAGAACGAGTCCATCGTCACGGCCGCCTTCGGTTCGCATAACGTTCGCAGCATCGCGCACGCACAGGCGTTCGCTGACTCGTTAGGCATCGATAAGAGCCGGTTCGAATTTCAACTGCTTTACGGCATGGCGGGGCCGATCAAACGCGCGCTGGTTGAGATGGGTTATCGCGTGCGTGAATATTGTCCGGTCGGCGAATTGCTTCCCGGCATGTCTTATCTCGTTAGGCGATTGCTCGAGAACACTTCCAACGAGGGATTTCTTAAGGCGAAATTTTCCGACAACGCTTCGGCCACGCAACTGTTGCGCGATCCGCTTTCTCAGATTGGAGGGACGCCCGCTGTGGAGTCTGTCGAATACTCCCGCAACGGTTCGTCACTCGGTACTCCACCAGGCGATACCTACGCGAACGCGCCGCTTGTGAATTTCGTCCATCGCAGCAGCCAGGAACAAATGCGCACAGCACTGGGCGAAATGCGCCAGCGATTAGGTCAAAAATATCCGCTCGTCATCGATGGCCAGAAAGTTTGGACCGACAGTCTCATCAATTCGATAAACCCCAGCCGGCCCAGTCAAGTCGTCGGCGCCGTCGCCGAAGCTGGGATTCCCGAAGCAGAGTCCGCCATTGCCGCCGCGCGAACAGCATTCCGCCACTGGTGCCGCGTCAGCGTCGAGCACCGCGCCGAGTTACTCGAGCGCGTCGCCGCCATCATGGATCGTCGGCGTTTTGAGCTCTCCGCGCTCGAAGTTTTTGAAGTCGGCAAACCTTGGGCGGAAGCCGACGGCGACATCCGAGAGGCGATCGACTTCCTCCTCTTTTACGCGCAACAAATGCGCGCGCGCAGTCTGCCGCGTCTCACCCAGCATGTGCCGGGCGAAGAGAGCTACCAGCATCACTGGCCGCGCGGCGTCACCCTCGTCATCGCGCCATGGAATTTCCCGATGGCGATTTTAACCGGCATGGTTTCCGCCGCGCTCGTTACCGGCAATACCGTTATCATGAAGCCCGCCGAGCAATCAGCTGTGTGCGGCGCGATGGTGATGGAGATGTTTGAGGAAGCGGGCGTGCCCGCCGGTGTTCTCAATTTCCTTCCCGGCAAAGGCCGCGTTATCGGCGCGCATCTCGTTGATCACAAGGATGTCGATATGATTGCCTTCACCGGCTCGCGCGAAGTCGGGCTGCGCATTTGGGAAAGCGCCGGTCGCACTCTGCCCGGTCAGCGCGAATTGAAACGCGTCGTCTGCGAGATGGGCGGCAAGAACGCCGTCATCGTCGATTCCGATGCCGATCTCGACGAAGCGATTGTCGATTCCATCTATTCCGCCTTCGGTTACCAGGGGCAGAAATGTTCGGCACTTTCACGCCTCATCGTGTTGGAGGAAAACTACGAGCGCGTCATTAAGCGACTCGTCGAAGCCGCGGCCAGTTTACGCGTCGGCAATCCGGAAGAGCCGGGCATCGTCGTCGGCCCGGTCATCGATGAAATCGCTTATCGCCGCATCCTCGAAATCATCGAAGCGGGAAAAACCGAAGCGACCCTCGCCTTTCAAGGCACGGTGCCGCCGGAAGGTTTCTTCGTTCCGCCGACGATTTTTACCGACGTCAAACCCGAAATGCGCCTCTCCCGCGAAGAAATTTTCGGCCCCGTTCTGAGCGTCCTGCGCGTGCGCGATCTCGATGACGCTATCCGCGTAGCGAACAACACCGATTACGCGCTTACCGCCGGCTTCTTCTCGCGCAGCCCCGCGAACATCGAGCGCGTCAAAGCAGAGTTGGTCGCGGGAAATGTGTATATCAACCGCTCCTGCACTGGCGCAGTCGTCGGTCGCCATCCTTTCGGCGGATTCAAGATGAGCGGCGGCGGGACGAAGGCCGGCGGCGGCGATTATCTCCTGCAATTTCTGCTACCCCGCGTCGTTACCGAAAATATTATGCGCCACGGCTTCGCCCCGGAATCAACTCCAGAATTTCGCGCGCCCTTCGGCGCGCCTTTTGCGCGAGATTGACAGACCGCGCCTCTTTAAGAATCTGGCTAGGCGTCTTCGCCTTTCTGTTGTCGTTCTTCGGCACTGTATTGCTGGGCGCTGTCCACGCGCGCCCATTCGCTGCCTGGCTGCTGGTTGGAGCGGCGGCGTTAGCGGTGATTACATTTGGGCAAGTAAGATGGACCGCACCATTCGCGTCGACTGCACTTGTCTCGTCTCTTCGTGAAAGATCAGTCTATCTAGGTGGAATAGCCGTCATAGCCTTAATACTCCTTTGGGCCGACCTCTACCAGGCGAGTAATCCAAATAATGTTTTCGGCTTAGCAGGTTGCTTGTGGCTGGTTTGCGTAGGCGCCTTGTTGGCCTGGACACTCTTTTGGTCGCGA
>JBDUCP010000078.1:0-7640 GCA_040003405.1 Verrucomicrobiota bacterium | reverse complement strand
TCACCCCTTCCTCCGGACTCGCCGCCGCGATGCAACTGATCGAGTTCGGCGCGCCCTTCGAGATGTTGGTTGTGCCATCGATCGGATCGAGCGCGATATCGAATTGCGGCGAACCCGGCACCCACGTCCCGAGCTGCTCGCCTTTAAAAATGCCGGGCGCATCATCCTTAATCCCCTCCCCGATCACCACCTCGCCGCAGATATTCATCAGATCGAACATCCCGCGCAGCGCATCGCACGCCGCCGCGTCGGCCTTTTCTTTTTCGCCGCGCCCTAGCCAGGGTAACGAATTGAGCGCCGCCGCCTCCGTCGCGCGCACGAAATCGAATTCAATGATGCGTTCGATGTCGTGATAATTCTGACGCTTCAATCTCATGGTCGCTTATTCTGCATTCCTCTGCCGCTTCGACAAGCGAAGTCTCGATGTGCAGCGCCCGGCGTTCCTCGTTCTCCAGGCGACCCTCGTTCCCAAGCTCCAGGTTGGTTCTGGACCCAGACGAAGGAGCTCGACCAGTTCGCATCGCGGCCGAGCGCTACACTATATATTAGAGAGGCGGTGGTGCGGTGTCGTTTCGCAGGAGGATGAGCGCGCAAATTTTTCTTAACACGGCACTGTCGATCGTATGGGCACGGTGGACATTCAAGCGCCTTCTGCGCCAATGCGTCGGGAAACCGGCCGAAGAAAACCTTGCCGCGGAAACTGCCATCGCTCAGCATGTGCCCCGAGGTTCCATGCAAAAGAAGAGCCGTAAGTTGAAACTGTTCGCCGCTGCATTTTTGCTGCTGCCGATTCTCGCGCGCGCTGGCGATCTGACGGGCCTGTATGATCGCGCGACGCTGGAGTATTGGCGCACGCAAACGCCGGAGGGCATCGAGGAAAATTTCCGCGAGGTGGTGCTGCCGGTCTTAACCACGGCGGAAAAAGAGCGGCTTGGGAAAGTGGAGTTTGAGTTTCCGCTCACGTGCGACGAAGCGCAGGAACCGTTTTGTTTTTCCTCGCGCTACGCGCGCAATGTCCAATCCGCCGCGCCCAGCAAGGTGCAGATGTCGATGCTGGCGCTGCGCTTTTTTGGCGACCTCGCGCTCGCCACGGCGTGGCTGCAGCGCAACGGTTATGTGCTGGATACCGTCAGCGATTACGTGGCCATGCTGAAGTTTCGCGACGCGGCCAGTTTTCCGGAAGGGAAATACCCGCGTCCGCTCGATGCACTGCAAATCCCAGCTGATGTGCGTGACCAGAAAAAGCCAGCATTCGCAACCTTCTCGAAAATCTACGACTCAGCGATCGTCTTCATTCTCGCGCACGAGCTCGGTCATATTTATCACCGCCACGCCGGGTATGGGCCGGGAGTTTCCCGCGAGCAATCGCGGCGGAATGAAGAAGAAGCCGACGCCTTCGGCCTGGATTTGATGCGTCGGATCGGGGTTGCGCCGATCGGCGCCGTTGTTTTTTTCACCGCCTACGCGCATTGGACGCCGAATCGCTGGGATTTTCCCGACGAAGAAAAATATCAGGCGTACCTGGCGCAAGCGACGCATCCTCTGACGTCGCATCGGATGCGCGCGCTCGGTCAGCGCATCGGCGAAGCGCGCCGCGATTTTGCGCGGAAGGAAGCGAATCCAGAGGCGGTCGAGCGCGCGCTGGAATACATCGCGACGCAGATTCGCGCCATCGCCGACTTCCTCGACGACCATGACGTGCAGGAAGGCATCGCCGTGGTCAGCCGCACGACTGATCTTCTCGCGCTCGCACCGCGAAGACCGGGAGCGTTGCCCCTGGCTGCGCCGAAAAACGGCAACGAGTCCCAATCGACGGAGCCATTCAATGGCACTTATACTGGGAAGATCTCCGATCGTACTGGCGAGTTGGACACCATCATTCTGCTCGAACGCAAAGGCTCGAACATCACAGGCGCCTATAGCTTTGGGCTCGGCATGGGTACGATCCGCGGGCGGATCGAGGGCGACGTATTTCTCTACGACTGGCGCAGCGGCGAGCTGTCGGGCAAAGGAAAATTCACTGAAGGCGAACATCCCGGCACGCTTGTCGGCACCTGGGGCAACGGCGACTCGCGCGATAACGCTGGCAAATGGAACGCGACAAGGCGGAAGAGCGGCGCGACAAATCCGTAATCGCAACAGCCGATTCGCCTTTAATGCCGCCCTCTTTCTCTTAACCTAAGAAGAACATCCTATGCGCAAGATCAACCTCTCCGAAGTAACCGAAAGCGAACGCAAGTCGCCCAAGGGAAAATATCACTCCTACCGCAAGGAGGTTTCTGTCGCGCTCGGGCGCGATCCGGATTCGCCCGATCTTTCCAAACGTCATCCGTTCGACTTAATGCTTACGCGCATTCCACCAGGCGCATCTTATTGTCCGTATCACGCCGAGTCGGCCCAATTTGAATTTTATTTCGTCGTCTCCGGTCGCGGACAGGTGCGCGACGAATCCGGCCTTACCGAAGTAGGTCCAGGCGACGCCTTCTTCTTCGCCCCCGGAGAGGCGCATCAAACCAGCAACGCCGGCGACGAGGACTTTATTTACTACGTCGTCGCCGATAACCCCATTGGCGATTCCTGTTACTATCCCGACAGCAAAAAATGGGCGGTGCCTGGCGCCACCGGTAACCTTATTCTTAAAGGCGAGCCAACCGATTACTTCGACGGTGAAGAATAACTCTCGTTAGGTATGCTTCCGTTGTCTTATCTCTCTCCCAAAACCGAAGTGCGCGCTAGCCCGATCCACGGTCGCGGTTTGTTCGCCTTAACCGACATTGCGAAGAATGAAATCGTCGCCGTTAAAGGCGGCCACATTGTCACGCGCGAACAGTTGGCTGCAATTACTGCGCTCCTCGGCTCGGTCGAAATCCAGATCGGAGAAAACCTCTTCATCGCACCGGCCTCGGCGGACGAGCGCGAGGGCTCCATGCTCTACAGCAACCATTCGTGCGACGCGAACCTCGGACTGCGCGGCGACATTGTCTTCGTAGCGATCCAACGCATATCTGCGGGGGACGAGCTCACCCACGATTGGTGCATCACCGATGACGATGATTATTCCGTCGAATGCAAATGCCGCTCCCGCGAGTGTCGCGGCATCCTCACTGGGAAGGACTGGCAACGCCCTGAACTACAAGCAAGGTATGCCGGTTATTTCTCTGCCTACCTCGGCGCTCGCATGGCCATCGCTCGCTAATTATGTCGATGTTGGACAACCTATTTGCCAGCAACCGAGCTTGGGCCGAGCGCATTCGAAAGCAAGACCCCGACTTCTTTCTTAAACTTTCCCGACAGCAATCTCCGAGCTACCTCTGGATAGGTTGCTCCGATAGCCGGGTGCCTGCGAACGAGATCGTCGGGTTGCTGCCAGGAGAACTATTCGTGCACCGCAATGTTGCCAACCTGGTTGTGCATACAGACCTCAATTGTCTCTCGGTCATGCAGTTTGCTGTCGATATGTTAAAGGTCAGCCATATCATTGTCTGCGGACATTATGGTTGTAGCGGAGTGAGAGCGGCGCTGCGAGGCGACCGTCTTGGTCTAAGCGATAACTGGCTGCGGCATGTGCAAGACGTCAAACACAAGCACGATCGAATTCTGGCGAACATTGGCGATGAAACGCAAGCCTCCAACCGCCTTTGCGAGCTAAACGTAATCGAGCAGGTAGTGAACGTTTGTCAGACGACGATCGTCTGCGACGCATGGGATCGCGATCAGCCGCTGTCCGTGCACGGCTGGATTTACGGACTAAAGGATGGTCTCCTGCGCGACCTGAACACTACCGCGACGAACTTATCCGAAGCGGCTAGCGCTTATGATATCGCGCTCGCCGCTCTAACCCACGGTTAGTAGCGGTAATGCTCGGACTTATACGGCCCTTCGACTGGCACGCCGAGGTATTCGGCCTGTTTCGTCGTCAGGGTGGTCAGTTTTACGCCGATCTTCTCCAGGTGCAAGCGCGCTACTTCTTCATCGAGTTGTTTCGATAAGACATAGACGCCTACTTTGTAGGTGTCCTTGTTGTTCCATAGGTCCAGTTGGGCCAGCACTTGGTTCGAGAAGGAGTTACTCATAACAAAACTGGGATGGCCTGTGGCGCAACCCAAATTCACCAGCCGGCCTTCGGCCAGCATGAAAATCTCGTGACCATCGGCAAAGGTATATTTATCCAGTTGCGGCTTAATGTTGGTGCGTTTGATGTCTTTGCTCTCATTCAACAGGTCGACTTGAATTTCGTTGTCAAAGTGCCCGATGTTGCAGACGACGGCCTGGTCTTTCATGAGCGACATGTGTTCGAGCGTGATGACGTCCACGTTGCCAGTGGTGGTAACGTAAATATCGCCCCGGCCGAGGGTGTTTTCGATCGGCGTGACTTCGTAGCCTTCCATCGCCGCTTGCAACGCGTTGATAGGATCGATTTCAGTGATGACCACGCGCGCGCCCTGACCACGGAGCGATTGTGCGCAGCCCTTACCGACATCGCCATAGCCACAGACCACAGCTACCTTGCCCGCGATCATGACATCGAGTGCGCGGTTGAGGCCATCGACCAGGGAATGGCGGCAACCATACAAGTTATCGAACTTAGACTTAGTAACGGAATCGTTGACGTTGATCGCGGGGACAAGCAGTTGGTTTTGTTGCTGCATCTTATAGAGACGATGCACGCCTGTCGTCGTTTCTTCCGAAACGCCGCGCCATTCCTTAACCATCTCATGCCAGCGGTAAGGATTTTCGCGCTGCACTTCCAGTAGAAGGTCCTTGATGACCTGCTCTTCCTTGTTAGAGGAAGGCGATTTCGCCCACTCGCCGCCTTCTTCCAACTCATAGCCTTTATGAATGAAGAGAGTTACATCGCCGCCATCATCGACGACCAGCTGCGGGCCTTTGCCATCAGGGAAGGAGATAGCTTGATTGGTGCACCACCAATATTCCTCGAGGCTCTCGCCCTTCCAAGCAAAGACGGGTACGCCTGTTTTCGCAATCGCCGCCGCGGCGTGATCTTGGGTAGAAAAAATGTTGCAGCTGGCCCAGCGCACCTGTGCGCCGAGAGCGACGAGGGTCTCGATCAGCACCGCCGTCTGGATGGTCATGTGCAACGAGCCGGTTATGCGCACGCCGGCGAGTAATTTGCCTGGCGCGTATTTTTCGCGGATGGCCATGAGCCCCGGCATCTCCTTTTCCGCGATGGAAATCTCCTTGCGCCCCCAATCAGCAAGGCTGATGTCGGCTACTTTGTAATCGTTGGTTGTTGTTTTTGTAATGGTTTGTGTGCTCATAAATTTTGTTAGTTATCTGGCCGCTTTCTTCAGCGCGGCGGCTTTGTCGGTTTTTTCCCAGGTGATGTCGGGATCATTCTTGCCGAAGTGTCCGTAGTTTGTCGTCTTGCTGTAGATGGGGCGAAGCAGGTCGAGCTGTTGGATGATCTCGGCGGGCTTGAAGGAGAAAGTGCGGTTGACTGCGCGCTCGATGGATTCCTCGTCCACAGTATTCGTGCCAAAGGTATTGATGTTCATGCTCACGGGATCGGGATAGCCGATGGCGTAAGCGAATTGGATTTCACAACGACTGGCTAGGCCAGCAGCCACTACGTTCTTCGCCACCCAACGACCCATGTAAGCGGCGCTGCGATCAACTTTACTCGGGTCCTTGCCCGAAAAGGCGCCACCGCCGTGCCGGCCCCAGCCGCCGTAACTATCGACGATGATCTTACGACCCGTTAGGCCAGTGTCGCCCTGCGGACCGCCGACCACGAATCTCCCCGTCGGGTTAATCAAAAATTGGGTGGTGCCGTTCACCATCGACTTCGGAAGCACCTTGCGAATGATTTTCTCGATGCAGAATTTTTCGATCTCCTTGTGATCCACTTTCTCAGTGTGCTGGGTCGAGATAACCACGTTGGAAATGCCAACCGGCTTGCCATTCTCATAGACCACTGAGACTTGTGACTTCGCGTCGGGCCGGAGCCAGTCAGCCTTGCCGCTCTTGCGAATCCGCGTGAGCTCTCGGCCAAGCCGATGCGCGAACATGATCGGCGCCGGCATCAATTCCTCCGTGTCGTCGCACGCGAACCCAAACATTAAACCCTGGTCCCCCGCGCCCTGTTCCGCCGTTTTCTTGCCCTTAGCTCTTTTCGCATCCACGCCTTGGGAAATATCGGGCGATTGGCAGGTGATGATGTTCTGCACGAAAAGACGATCGGCGTGAAAGACATCGTCATCGTTTACGTAACCGATGTCGCGCACGGCATCGCGCACGATCTGGACGTAATCGAGATTCGCCTTCGTCGTAATCTCGCCGCCGACCACGACGACGTTGCTCTTCGCGTAGGTTTCGCAGGCGACCCGGCTTTTCTTATCTGCGCGCAAACACGCGTCGAGCACAGCATCGGAAATGGTGTCGCAAACTTTATCGGGATGACCTTCGCCAACGGATTCGGAAGCAAAAATAAAACGGCGGAGCATAGGATAGTGACTAGGGATGGGTGGCGAGTGACGGGTCAGAAGTCAAGGAACATATTGACCAATCATGATGCGTCGATATATCGTGGAGCTGTAAAATGGCGTCAACCATTAATTTTCTGCGGCTGCTGGCCGACCCGACCCGGCTGCGTCTGCTCTTGCTGCTCGAAGAAGAGGAGCTTTCGGTCGCCGAGCTGCAAAAAATTCTTGGCATGGGGCAGTCGCGCATCTCCAGCCATCTGGCGCAATTGAAACGCGCCGGCGTGGTGGAAGATCGGCGCTCCGGGAAAAATGTTTACTACGGACTGACGGAAAAGGAGGAACGAAATCCGGCGCGCGCGAAAGTGAATGAGCTTACGCGCGTGCTGGCGCGCGAGATGCCGGAGACGGCGCGCGACCGCACCGCGTTGCAGCTCACGTTGCGGAAGCGGCGGGACAAGGCGCGCGAATATTTCGACGAACTGGCGGGCAAATTTGGGCGCAGCTATGTGCCGGGCCGTTCCTGGCAGGCGCTGGCGCACACGATGATCAGTTTGCTGCCAGCATTAACGGTTGCCGATCTCGGCGCGGGAGAAGGAACGCTGGCGCAACTGCTCGCAAAGACTGCGCATAAGGTCATCGCGGTCGATAACTCGCAAAAGATGGTCGAGTTTGGGTCGCAGTTGGCCAGGCTGCATGAGTTCGCGAATTTGGAATATCGTCTGGGCGACATCGAAGATCCGCCGATCGCGAAAGGTTCGATTGATCTCGCGATTTTAAGCCAGGCGCTGCACCACGCCATCCATCCGGAACGTGCGGTTGGCAGCGCGTACCGCATTCTCAAAAAGGGCGGACGCATCGTGATTCTCGACTTGCTTAGCCACCGCTTCGAACGCGCGCGCGAACTTTACGCGGACCACTGGTTAGGCTTCAGCGAGGTGCAGCTTCATCAATTTCTGGAAGCGAGCGGGTTCAAAAAAATCGAAGTCACCGTCGTCTCACGCGAAAAACAAAGCCCGCATTTTCAGACGGTCTTTGCGACGGGGGTGAAGTAGCACCGGGCTATTCGGATTTGGCTCGTCAGGTGTTAGCGCCGCCTGATAAGAAAACTTCGTCAGTCGCGGGAACATTGTGCATTTACCAAAATTTTTCGCCGAGCTCCAGCGCCGCAATGTTTACAAAGTCGCTGTGGCCTACGGT
>JBDUCP010000077.1:0-7656 GCA_040003405.1 Verrucomicrobiota bacterium | reverse complement strand
GAGCGCACCCTCATCATTTGCGATGAAGGCTCGGAGCTGACTTACATGGAAGGCTGCACCGCACCGAAATTTAACACGGCCACATTGCACAGCGCGGTCGTCGAACTGGTCGCGCTCAAAGGCGCGAAGCTGCAATACATCACCGTGCAAAACTGGTCGTCGAACGTTTTCAATCTCGTGACTAAACGCGGGCTTGCGCACGAAGACGCCGAGGTGAAATGGATCGATTGCAACATCGGTTCGCGCCTGACGATGAAATATCCCGGCGTCATCATGAAAGGCCGGCGGGCGCGCGGCGAAGTTCTTTCCATTGCGCTCGCGGGCGACGGACAGCATCAGGATACCGGAGCGAAGATGGTGCATGCGGCGGACGAAACGACCAGCAACATCATTTCTAAAAGCATCAGCATCGGTCAGGGACGCGCCACGTATCGCGGCCTCGTTCACATCCCGAAGCACCTGAAAAATTGCAAGAACAACACTGAGTGCGACGCCCTGCTCATTAATTCCACCAGCCGGACCGACACTTATCCGGCCATCACCGTGCGCGGGACCGGAAATTCGGTGCAACACGAGGCGAGCGTGTCGCAAGTTTCAGCGGAGCAGATTTTTTACATGCAGCAACGCGGCCTGACCAAAGCGCAGGCGATGAGCTTGAGCGTGAATGGTTTCGTCAACGATCTCGTGCGCCAGTTTCCCATGGAATACAGCGTCGAGTTGAAGCGCCTGATCGAGCTGGAGATGGAAGGCTCGGTCGGCTAGCCGCGGGCGATTTGCCGCACCGCTTGCCTTTAATTTTCGCGCATGAGTAGTCCGACAGCTATGCTCGACGAAGTAATGGAACTCGAATCGTCGCAGGAACAATCCGAGCCGGCGATTCTTTCTGGGCCTATGGATTCGCACGCCACGGATTCTCCCGCCTGGTTTCGCGATCAACAGGGCGCCGCGTGGACGAAGTTCGAATCGCTGCCGTTTCCGGATCGGAAAGATCAGGCGTGGCGTTTCTCAAACGTCGCCGCTCTCGATCTCGCGCCATTCACGCAACCCGCACCACTCAACCAAAGCGAGCGCGAGGAGATTCTTGATCGCTCCACTGGTCTTAACGCCGTTGCCGGCCGGTTGATTTTTGCTGACGACCAATTATTACGGCGGGATCCGTTGCCGGAAATGCTTCGCCACCGCGGTGTGCTCTTAATGCCGCTCGAACGGGCGCTGATCGAACACGAAGACTTATTCCGAAAGCATTTCATGGCACAACCGGCCACGCTCGGTTCGACCAAGTTCGCCGCGCTGCATGAAGCATTCGTTAGGTCCGGCACTTTCGTTTACGTGCCGCGCGGCGTCGAAGTGGAACTGCCGATTGAAATTTTCCATTGGCTGCATGGAGAAAACGTCGCCATTTTTCCGCATACACTTCTTATTGCCGACGACCTGGCAAAGGTAACCGTGATCGAACATTTTCGTTCCGCCGATGCCGCGCGGTCCGGTTTCTCCTGCGGCGTGAACGATCTCGTTGCCGGCCAGGGCGCAAAGATTAACTACATCTGCGCGCAAAATTGGAACGGAAAAGTTTTATCGATCCAGATCAACACTACCACCGCGCAACGGGATGCGTCCGCGTTGAGTTTGAATGTGCATCTCGGCGGCGCGTATTCCCGCTTCGAAAGTCTGAGTCGCCTTACCGGCGAAGGCGCGCGCAGCGATCTGCTCGCCGTTTGCGTGGCCGATGGCGCACAGGAATTCGACGCGCGCACCTTGCAGAATCACATCTCTCCCCACACCACCAGCGATCTTCTTTACAAGAACGCGCTGACCGATCGCGCGCGTAATACTTTTGGCGGCCTCATCCGCGTCGAGCCGCATGCGCATTTCACCGACGCGTATCAGACCGTGCGCAATCTTTTGTTAAGCGACGACGCCGAAGCGAACTCGATGCCGGGCCTTGAGATTCTCGCCGACAACGTCAAGTGCAGCCACGGCGCCACGTCCGGCCAGCTCAATGAAGACGAAATGTTTTATCTTCTGGCGCGTGGCATTCCGCCATTAGTGGCCAAGCAATTGCTGGTCAGCGGATTTTTGAATGAAGTCGTCGACCGTCTCGATCATCCCGTTATCACCGGTTTTGTGCACTCACTGATCGAAGACAAATTTGCGCGACGTTAATCATACAACTTAGTAATCGATCTGGCCGCGTCACGAATTACCTTCCGGAGCGAGGCCGGCTCAAGCACGCGGACATGACTGCCCCAGCTTAAGATCCAGCGCTCGATTTCTTCCAAGCCACCGAGTTCGAGCTGCAAAATAATTGCGCCGTTGCGCAGCGGACGTATGCGTTGCGATTCATGCCACATCCGTTCGGAAACGAGCCGCGCGGCGTAAGGATCGACCTGCAAACGAATGCGCCTTTTTTTCCCGCTGGAAAACACGCCGAAACTCCCGCTCAAAATTTTTGTGATCGAGAAATCAGCGGGCCGACGAAAACCTTTCGTCGTGAGCGAAACGTTGCGCATGCGCGGTAAGGCAAAGGTCCGCAACTGCGCCCGATCCAAATCATCCGCAAAGAGATACCACTGATTTTCGAGACAGCCGAGGTGATACGGACGAACTCTGCGCGGCTCGTGCGCGCTGCCTTTTAACTTTCGATATTCGAAATTCAATTCAACCGAACGCAGCACCGCTTTACTCACAATCTCAAAAAGTTCGAGATCGGCCGGACTCGCCCCCGCGCTGCGAAATGAAATTACGTCCTCTAGATCCGTCCAGGAAAACGAGACGCGGTCCTTCAAGCTCTCCGTGATTTTTCGAAAAGCCGACTGCAGCGGTCGCTCGAAGGGCGTGCCTTTGTATTGGGCCAGCGCTTTCTGCGCGACGAAGAGCGCCGTGATCTCGCCCTCTGAAACTTCGATGCTCGGAAATGCACTAACGGCTTGGGTATAATAGAAACCGAAACGCTTTGCGTCATAATCGATAGGCAATCCAAGGCGGTCGCGCATGAAATCGATGTCTCGTTGAATCGTTTTCGGCGAGACCTCGAGTTCGTCCCCGATCTTCTGGCAGTTCGGAAAGTGATGCGCCTTCAGCAGGGCATGCAGCCGCATCATGCGCTGAAGCGGCGGGCGCGAAAACCCTTCATTCTTCTTTGCCATCTTTTGAGTGCCGCATCGTTCGATCAGGCGCCAAAAATATTCAGAAATTTTTGGCGTAGGACAGTCAATGTCCTACCCGGTCTTTCATGATGACGCCATGAAAAGATACAAAACTCAATATCGGCGTCACAATTTACTTCCAGTTCCATACTCCGTCCGCCCGGACCGGATCGAGCGTGGCCTGCGCGTGCTGCGCGCGTTGCGCTTTGCGCTCGCCGCTTCGAACGCGCCGGTTTCGCGACCGCAGCAATGTGAGTTCAATTTTGCGCTGCCCAAGAGGGCGTGATCGCAGCGTAGAGAAGTATTGCCACGCACGTCGCGCATCGCTACTCTCGCTTGCAACTCGACGAATTTGCTGCCACGAGCGGCGCGCGATTATGGACGTAAGCGGAACAATCGATGCAATCCTCGGCCCGAAAGGGACCGAAATTTATTCCGTTTCACCCGATGCCTCGGTTTACGACGCGATCGAATTGATGGCCGAGAAAAACGTGGGCGCGCTCCTCGTTATGCAGGAAGACCGCCTAATCGGGATGATTTCGGAACGCGATTACACGCGCAAAGTCATGTTGCGCGGCAAGCGCTCGCGCGAGACGCAAGTGCGCGAAATCATGTCGAGCGATCTCACCGTGGCGCACCCGCGAGAGCCGGTGGAAAACTGCCTGCGTATGATGACGGAAAATCGCATCCGGCATTTGCCGGTGATGGATGGTGAAACATTACGTGGCGTTGTTTCCATCGGCGATCTCGTGAAGTGGGTGATCGCGACGCAATCGGCCACGATCGCTCATCTGGAGAATTATATTTCCGGCGGATACTCAGGCTGATTTAGCCTGGCAGCTGCCAAACGGTGCGCCCGCCGACGATTGTGCGCACCGCCCGGCCTTTCATCTTCCATCCGTCGAAGGGCGTATTGCGGGAAAGCGATTGCGATCCGCTCGCGTCATATGTCCATTCCAGATTCGGATCGATGAGCGTAACGTCGGCGTTGCGGCCTAACGACAACGTGCCGGCATCGATCCGTAACAGCTGCGCGGGATTGAGCGTGAACATCTCGATCAAACGCGGGAGGCCGATCGTTTTATTCTTGTGAACGAGCAGATCGAGAAATAATCCCAGCTCGGTTTCGAGGCCAATGATACCAAAAGGCGCGGCATCGAATTCAACTTCCTTCTCGAATTTTGCATGCGGCGCGTGATCGCTGGCCAGAACGTCGATCGTGCCGTCAGCAATCCCCTCGAGCAAAGCCACGACATCGGCTTTTGTTCGAAGCGGCGGGTTCATCTTGAAGTTTGCATCAAAATTTTCGATTGCGTCATCCGTGAGCGCGATGTGATGCGGGCAAACCTCACCGGTAATTTTCACTCCGCGCGCTTTCGCTTCGCGCAAGATTCGAACACTGCCCGCCGCGCTGATGTGCTGGCAATGGATGTGATGATCGCACAACTCCGCGAGAAGAACGTTGCGCATAACGATCGCTTCTTCGCCCGCGCTCGGCCAGCCCGGCAGACCGAGCAGTGTGCTCCAGTAACCTTCGTGTACGACACCTACTCCGACCAGATTGTAATCCTGGCAATGATCGAACACAGGCAGGCCAACCATGCGCGCGTATTCGACTGCGCGTCGCATGAGTTCATTGTTCTGCACGCAATGCCCGTCATCGGTGATCGCGACCACACCTGCTTGCGCAAGCGAACCGATCGGCGCGAGCTCCTCGCCCGCGAGATTTTTTGAAATCGCACCAGCCGGCAAAACATGCACACAAGCGACTTCGGCAGCGCGGTCCTTGATCCACGCTATCGTGCTCGGAGTGTCGGCGACTGGCGCCGTATTGGGCATGCAAACAATCGTTGTGAAACCACCGGCAGCGGCAGCGCGTGCGCCCGATTCGATCGTTTCCTTCCAACCGAATCCCGGCTCGCGCAGATGAACGTGCACATCGATCAAGCCCGGTGAGACGACCAATCCAGTCGCGTCAATGACTTCGCTTTTCGAAGTCGGAGCTTCGTTCGCGATTTTTCCGTCCACGATATAGAGGTCGCCGATCTCATCGCGGTTATTTGCGGGATCAATGATGCGGCCGTGGCGAATGATGAGGGCGCTCACGTGGAAACCCCTCCGCACAGATAAAGAACAGCCATGCGCACGGCGAGACCGTTCGTAACCTGATCGAGGATCACGCTCTGCGCGCCGTCAGCCAATTCGCTATCAATCTCTACGCCGCGATTGATCGGCCCAGGATGCATGATGAGACAATCCGGTTTCAATTGTTTCGCGCGCTCTTTCGTTAGGCCAAACAACCGGATATACTCGCCGAGGCCCGGAAAATATTCTTTGCGCTGCCGTTCGTGTTGAATCCGAAGCAAGTTCACGACGTCGGCCGTCGGCAAAACTTTTTCGATATCATGCGAAACCGTCACGCCGAGCTTTTCGAATTCCCGAGGTACGAGAGTGCTGGGGCCGACCAGCGTCACGCGCGCGCCTAGTTTCAACAAGGCAAAGATGTTTGAGCGCGCGACGCGACTGAAGAGAACGTCTCCGACAATTGCGACGTGAATTCCGTCGAGTGTTTTTTTCTTTTCGCGAATCGTGTAGACATCAAGGAGCGCCTGAGTGGGATGCTCGTGCGCACCGTCGCCAGCGTTGATGATGCTCGACTTGAGTCGCTCGGCCAGGAATTGCGGCGCGCCGGCCGAGCTGTGTCGCAGAACAATGATGTCGGCGTGGTTCGCCTCGAGAATCTTTGCCGTATCCTTAAGCGTCTCGCCTTTGCTCAGGCTCGAAGTCGTCGGCGAGATATTAATGACATCGGCACTTAGACGAATCGCGGCGAGCTCGAAGGAAGTACGCGTGCGCGTACTGGGTTCGACAAAAAAATTGACCAGTGTCTTGCCGCGCAACGCCGGCACCTTCTTGATCTCGCGGGTGCCGACCTGCTTGAAGGCATCCGCCGTATCGAGAACGAAAGTGATTTCCTCGGCGGACAATTCGCGGATGCCGAGCAAATCTTTTCGGTTCCAGCGTGCGCTCATTGCTTCACGAGCCAGGCGGCATCAGCTTCTCCATCAACATTCTCAAGGCGTAAACGAACACGCTCGCCAGCCGATGTCGGCAAATTCTTGCCGACGTAATCGACGCGGATCGGCAGTTCGCGATGACCGCGATCGATCAGGGCCGCCAGCTGAATGCGCGCGGGGCGGCCAAACGAACTGATCGCATCCATCGCCGCGCGCGCGGTGCGGCCGGTGAAGAAAACATCGTCCACGATGATGACTGTTTTATTTTCGAGCGGCAGCGGGAGCCGCGAAGTTTGCACGACGGGCAACTCGGCCCGCTTTCCGACATCGTCGCGATGCATTGAGACATCTATAACGCCAAGTTTGACCGGTCCCTTGCCTAACGAATGGATGAAGTCGGCCAGGCGCCCCGCAATCTCAACGCCGCGCAATGGGATGCCAGCCAGGACGACCGCATTCAGGTCGAGATTGCGCTCAACGATTTCGTGCGCGATCCGCCGCAGGGCGCGGCGAATTGCTTCTGCGTCCATCGCGGGGACGCCGGCAGAAATTGTTTGATCTTTCATTGCATTCCTTCGCGACCTCGCAGGATCGCATTAAAGGAATGGCCGCGCTCAGGCGGCCGTCGGTTGTTCTTTTGTTTCTTTCTTGCGCTTGTTTCGCCAACTGGAGCGGTGTTTCACGATCCAATCAAGTAAGGCTTTTTCAAATCCAATATCGGAGCCAGCCTTCTCGCTCTCGATCCATTTGTGTTTCAAAATTTCCTCCCGTTCAGCCAAAAACTCTTTGTAGAGAACGGAGTTCATGACGAACTGAGATTGCTCTCCGGCCGGGGCGTTCATCTGGGGATTGTCTTTCATAGAGGCAAAATCTGGTCAACAAAAACTTGTCTCAAGTTTAGATGTAGCAATAGCCATACCTATTCAATTTTCCCTTTAGCGTAATGTTTCCCGGAGTCGCGCGGCGATCCTCATAAACTCAGCCGTTACGGAGGAGTCGCTCGCTTCACCTACAATCGGCATCCCGCGATCGCCGGATTCGCGCGTGGCAATATCGATCGGAATCTGGCCTAACAAATCCACGCGCAATCGTTTCGCTTCGCGCGCGCCGCCTCCGGAGCCAAAGATATCGTAGCGCTTGCCGTCGCTCGGCGAAATGAAGTAGCTCATGTTTTCGATCAGTCCCAGCACAGGCACGTTTACCTTCTCAAACATGGTCGCCGCTTTGCGCGCATCGATTAGCGCGACCTCCTGCGGCGTCGTGACGATGATCGCGCCGGCGAGCGCGACCGTCTGGACAATGGTGAGCTGGATGTCGCCGGTGCCGGGCGGCAGATCGAGCACGAGATAATCGAGCTCGCCCCATTCCACCTGCCGCAGGAATTGCTGAGTGTAGCGCGTAACCATCGGTCCGCGCAGGATCGCGGGCGCGGCGTCGTCGAGGAGAAAGCCCATCGACATTAGCTTGAGATTGTATTGCTCGATCGGGATGAT
>JBDUCP010000076.1:0-7676 GCA_040003405.1 Verrucomicrobiota bacterium | reverse complement strand
TCGGGCGCATCATGGTCTGGCGGCAGCGACTCGACATCACGACGAACTGGGCCATCACCAGCAGCACCGCCATTATCACAATCGCGTTCTCAAACGCCGGTGTGCCGCACATTATTTTCTTTTTCAATCTCGCCATCGTCTGGGGGATGCTCTGGATCGAAGCACGGCGCTATCGTTTTTACGATGCATTCCGCGCCCGCGTGCGCATGCTCGAAGCGCATTTCCTCGTCCCGATGGTGATGGAAAATCGCGACCTGCTTCAGGGCGAATGGAAAAAACTGGTCTGCGAAGATCTCATTCTGCCGTCATTCAAAATTTCGAAACTGGAAGCGATCGGGCGGCGATTGAAACGCAACTACGTTTTCATTTTCATCCTCATCATGGTCGCGTGGGTGACAAAAATTTTTCTGCACGCTTCGATGCCGATGGATGGCCTGCCAGCCTTTTATCGGGCGCTTCGGGTTGGCCATATTCCTTCGTGGCTGGTCGCATCCATCTTCGTCGGCACCCTTGCTAGCGTCATCGGCATCACCATTTACGTCGGCAAGAAAACGACCGGCGAAGTTTCGGAATTCCGTACCCACCGTTCTCTCTGGCGGATATGACGGACAGCTTTGCCCGGTTGTGCGAAGTCGTCGCGCGACTGCGCGCGCCCAATGGTTGCCCGTGGGACCGCGAACAAACGAATGAGACCTTGCTGCCCGCGTTGATCGAAGAAGCCTACGAAGTCGTCGGTGCGGTCCGCGCGGGCGATGACGTGAATCTGCGCGAAGAGTTAGGCGACCTGATGTTGCTGGCGGTGATGCACGCGCAGATCGCGGAGGAAGGCGGCCGGTTTAATATCCACGAGTCGCTCAGCGACGTGACAGAAAAGCTGGTGCGTCGTCATCCGCACGTGTTTGGCCAGAGTGATGTGCGCGATGCAGATGGCGTCGTAAAACAATGGGAGGCGATCAAACACGAAGAGAAAAAAAACAACAGCGGCGGTTACCACCTGACGGATCTGCCTGCGTCGCTGCCAGCGTTGATGCGCGCGCAAAAAACGCAGAAGAAGGCGGCGCGCGTGAACTTTGATTGGACCGAAATTTCCGACGTGACCGCGAAGGTCGATGAAGAATTAGCGGAAGCGAAAGAGGCCATGGCGGCGCGTGATCCCGCGGCGGTGGCGGATGAGATCGGCGATCTGCTTTTCGCGGTAGTAAATCTGGCGCGCAGAAATAAACTCGATGCCGAAACCGTCTTGCAGGCCGCGACGGATAAATTTATCGCGCGTTTCCATTTGCTGGAAGATGAATTGCGCGCGCGCGGCGAAAAATTGGGCGAAGTCGAATTGGAAGATCTCGACCAGATTTGGAATGTGGTGAAGGCTCGGGCGAAACCAGAGCGCACGATCTCGTAGCTCGCCAATCCTCCGTTTTACAAACCGTTCCGGTTGGCGATATTGGCCGTCCTCAATGTTGATCTTAACCAACATCCTGCTCGGCCTCTACGTTTTCATCGCCTTGCTCATGATCCTCATGATCCTGATGCAGCGCCCGAAAAGCGAAGGGCTCGGCGCGGCTTTCGGCGGCGGCGTGACCGAAAATATTTTCGGCGCCCAGACGACGAACGTGCTGACAAAAATCACCAGTTGGCTCGCGGCTATCTTTTTTATCCTGACGTTCGTGCTCTCGATTCTTTATGCGCACAAAGGCAACGCGCAAAGCGGCCTTCGCCGGGAATTGATGAAAGGGCAGCCCGCCGCGGCCGCATCGGCGACTCCCAGCCCGGGTCCATCATCCGCTGTCGGCGCGCCTGGCACAGTGACCAATCCCACTCCCGCATCCACTGGCCCGGCGCCTTCGGTCAAGCCATCGGATCTTGCCGTCGGTGCCGTTCCGCCGGTCAGTTCGTCGGTGCCGCCTGTGGCGAGCCCCGCAGCGTCTGCTGCGCCTTCGGCTTCCGCTAAGCCAATACCGTAGGTTTTACGGAACCGTTTCTGGTTTCGGTCCCGCTTTTTCGTTCAGGGAGTGGTTGAATTCCTGCAAGCTGGAGACGATCTGCGGCGCTTTCGTTAGCACCGTGGTCGCCAGCTTTTCCGAATAATCCGGCCGGCGCTGCGACATTTCCGAAAGTGCCATCATGACCGCGAGGGCGTTGTTGATGGCATGTTTGATCTCGCTGAATTTTCTCTGCAATGCGACGAGTTCTTCGTGGGAAATGGTGCGGACTGGATCAGTCATGGTGGAAGGCATCCACTGGAGAAAAGCAGGAGTTATGCTTGACTGACAGGTTCGACATTTGTCGTCCGATGCCTGCGCAAACTATCAAAATCAGCGGTGCACGCCAGCACAATCTCAAGAGTCTCCACGTCGAAATTCCGAGAGAAAAGCTGGTCGTTATTACGGGCCTGAGCGGCTCCGGCAAGTCGTCCCTTGCCTTCGATACGCTTTATGCCGAGGGCCAGCGGCGTTACGTCGAAAGTCTCTCCGCATATGCGCGGCAGTTTCTCGATCAAATGGAAAAACCGGATGTCGATTTCATCGAAGGGCTTTCGCCGGCGATCGCGATCGAGCAACGCAGCGCCGGCGCAAATCCGCGTTCCACCATCGCGACGACCACGGAAATTTTTGATTATCTGCGGGTCCTCTTTTCCGCGGTGGGCCAGCCACACGATCCCACGACGGGGCTGCCGATTCATCGCCAGACGCCGCAGCAAATTGTCGATCAGATCCTGGCCTTCCCTGCTGGTACGAAAATCGTTTTGCTCGCACCGCTGGTGCAGAATCAAAAAGGCGAATTCCGTGACGTGGTCGAGAAGGTGAAACGCGAAGGATTTGTCCGCATCCGGATCGATGACGAAATCGTCGAGCTCGGGAAACCGGAACCGATCCGGCTGAAGAAAACGGAGAAACACACGATCGAGGCAGTGGTCGATCGACTGGTCATCCGCGAAGGCGGGCGGACACGGCTGGCCGATTCGGTCGAGACGGCGCTGAAATGGGGCGGGAACCGGATTGTCGTGCTTCGACAAGCACCCGATCTCCACGATTGGACCACGGTTCGCTATACCACCGACTACGGGAACGCGGAGAGCGATTACTCGTTAGGCGAACTGACGCCAAAACATTTTTCGTTTAACAGCCATTTCGGCGCATGTCCGGCGTGCCATGGATTGGGCACACAACTGGAGTGCGACCCGGATCTGATGGTAACGGATCCGACGAAGTCGCTCGCCCAAGGGGCAATCAAGCCGTGGCGTCGCGGCACCAAGCCGATGCAGGCCTACTATCGGACGTTGCAAAGTGCGCTGGTAAAACATTTCGCAGCGGATGATCAGATCCCGTTCTCGGATTTGCCGGAGCCGTTCAAGAAGGCGCTTTATCACGGAACGGGCGACGACCCGATCGAGATGAATTTTTCGCCTAACGGCAAGTCGCCCAAAACGGCGCGGCCATTCGAAGGGCTTGTGCCGCAGATGGAGCGTCTCTACGCGGAGACGGAGAGCGAATTCACGCGCAACCGCATCCGCGCTTTTATGACACGCGTACCTTGCCAGGTCTGCCACGGCGCGCGGTTGAAGCCGGAAATTCTCGCCGTCACCATCTGTAGCCGCTTCCCTGTGGGAAGCGCGAGACCGGACCGACTACAGGAGTTGAATATTCATCAGTTCAGCGAACTCACGATTGAAGCCGCGGCGGAATTTATCCGACAACTGAAACTCACGGAACAGCAGCGCTTCATCGTGACTGATGTGGTGCGCGAGATCGGTTCGCGCCTGCAATTCCTGGTCGAGGTGGGACTCAATTATCTCTCGCTCAATCGCGAAAGCGGCACCCTCTCCGGCGGCGAAGCGCAACGCATTCGCCTGGCCAGCCAGATCGGTTCAGGGCTTGCCGGCGTTCTCTACGTTCTGGATGAGCCGAGCATTGGATTGCATCAACGCGACAACGCGCGGCTGCTCGCTACGCTCTTTCGACTGCGCGATTTGGGAAACTCGGTCATCGTGGTGGAGCACGATGAGGAAACAATTCGCGCGGCGGATCACATTCTCGATCTCGGGCCGGGGGCCGGTCCGCGCGGCGGCGAAATCGTCGCGCAAGGCACGCTCGCGGAAATCTTGCGCGCCAAAAATTCACCCACGGCAGATTATCTTTCCGGCCGCGCCCAAATCGCTATCCCGCGCGTACGCGTCGCACCGCGCGCCACTCAATTAGGCGAAGGTTGGCTGACCCTGTCCGGCGCGTCGGAGAACAATTTGAAAAACGTGACGGCGGCGTTTCCAATTGGATGTTTCACCTGCGTCACTGGGGTTTCCGGCAGCGGCAAATCAACTTTGGTGGACGATATTTTGCGACGCGCGCTTTTCCGGCACTTTTATGATTCGAAAGAAAAGCCGGGCGCGCATGGCGCGCTGCGCGGGCTCGATCAAATCGACAAGGCGATCGTGATCGATCAAAGCGCGATCGGACGCACCCCGCGATCGAATCCGATCACTTACACCGGCGCGTTTACGCCGATCCGGGAGTTGTTCAGTCAACTGCCGGCGGCACGCGTGCGCGGCTACGATGCGGGCCGTTTCAGCTTTAACGTCAAAGGCGGGCGCTGCGAAAATTGCGAGGGCGGCGGATTGATCAAAATCGAGATGCATTTTCTGCCGGACGTTTATGTCGAGTGCGAAGTCTGTCGCGGCCAGCGCTACAATCGCGAAACGCTCGAGATCACGTTCAAAGGAAAAAACATCGCCGACGTCCTCGACCTCACCGTGGATGAAGCCGCGCGATTTTTTCGGAATGTGCCGACGGTGTCGGATCGTTTGGTGGCGATGCTCGATGTCGGGCTGGGTTATTTGCGACTGGGCCAGGCGGCAACCACCTTGTCCGGCGGCGAAGCGCAGCGCGTGAAACTGGCGACGGAGCTGGCCAAGAAAGCGACCGGCCGCACGATTTACATTCTCGATGAGCCGACGACGGGATTGCATTTTGCCGACATCGAAAAATTGCTCCAAGTGTTGATGAAATTGCGCGATGCCGGCAACACGCTGGTGGTGATTGAGCACAATCTGGAGATGATCAAGTGCGCGGATTGGATCATAGATCTGGGACCGGAAGGCGGGGCGCGCGGCGGAGAAATTGTGTGCGCGGGAACGCCGGAGGAGATTGCGGAGGTGGCGGGAAGTTACACGGGGCGGTATCTGAAACCGTTGCTCAAAAAATGAAGACGATCACAACGCTCGCCCTGACCGTGGTTGCTTTTCTATTCGTTAGGCCAACCCAAGCCACCGACAACCCGCTGGATGATGCGGCGCGACCAATGGAAGAGGGAGTGCCGCAGGTGGCAGTGTTGCGGTTGCGAAAACTTCTCCGCGGCAGTCTCACCCCAGCTGAAAAAAAAGCGGCCACGGAGAAGCTTGGCGAAGCGCTGCTCGCGGCGGGCGCACCAAACGATGCGCTGAAGACGCTGGAAGACGTAGCCGATTCGCCGGCCGTGATATTTTATCGCGCGCAAGCGCTAGCCAAGTCGCAGCGATGGGCCGAAGCGCTTCCGCTGTATCAACAAATCGCGGCCGATGCCGCCTCGCCTTTTCGTTCCGAAGCCATGCTCGCCGAGGCGGAGGCTTTGCGTGCACTCGGGCGCACGAATGAGGCGCTGCAAGCATTTGCACTGCTTTTGTCCGATCCGCACTGGAGCGTCCGCGCGCAATTGTGCTCCATTGAATTGCTGCTCGATAAACAGGACAACGCTGGCGCGCGTAATCTCCTCGAACGAACGAAGCCGGATCTCCTGGCCGACAAGAAAGAAAAACGTTTCTTGCAGGGACGATTGGAAGCACAACTGAATCACCAGGAACGCGCGATCGAACTTTTCCGGACGATCTTGCGCCGACCGGAGGGCGCCAGCCGCGCCGTTTTGATCGCAACTCTTTGCGCCATCGCGGAGGCCAGCGTGCAATTGCGAACGCCCGGCGCGGGGGAGGATCCCCTCGAAGATTTCATCGAACATCATCCCGGCGATCCCGCCTTGCCCACCGTTTTCGCCAAGCTCGATCAAGTGTATGGCACCGAGCGAAAACCGTCTCCTCATGAGCTGGGGCGTTGGGCGAAGGATCCAGCGCAACCTCGACGCGCGCTCTCTCAATGGTATTTGGCGCGAACGGCCTTGCGCGGAAACCGTCGCGATTACGCGCTGCAAATTTTCAATGATCTACGCAGCAATCCCCCACCATTGCCGGCATTGGCCGAGGCGTTTCTCGAATATGCCAGGCTCGAACTCGAAGAGCAGCGCTTCGATGAAGCGAGCGCAATTCTGGACGAAGCACGCGCGTTGCATCCGGCCGCGCCTGTCCTCGCCCGGATAAATTTCCTCTCCGGTCGCTCGCAATATTCCGCCAACCAATTCAAGAAGGCTGCTGAAACTTTCGAGGAAGTGGCTCGCTCGTCGCCGCAGTTGGCGACGGATTCGCTCTACAACGCTTCGCTGGCCTGGATGCAGTTGAACGACACCGCGCATGTGGCGGCCGACACGCGCGCGATGACCCAGAGTGGCGGCGGAGAAGCAGAGCGCGGCGATTTGCTCCTTGAGCAGGGACTCACTCAAGCCGGGCAGGGTAACAAAGCTGCGGCCGAAATTTTGCAAACGTTTCTGCGTGAGTTTTCGCATCACCAGCGCGTCGCGGAAGCGTGGGTCGCACTGGCGGAACTCGCTTTTCACGCTGCGCCTCCGAATCTGGACGAAGCGCGCCAAAATTTGGCGCGCGCCCGCGCCAGTGAGCCCAATGCCGCTGCGAACGAACGCGCGGATTACCTCTCGATCTGGATCGAGGACGTCACGCCTAACGCCGAACCGTCAAAAACTACCGGCGCTGCTGCCCAATTCCTGCAAAAATATCCGACATCGCCATTGCTGACGGACGTTCGGATGAAACTGGCCGAGACGTATTACCGGCAACAGGATTTTGCGAATGCGGAGACGCAGTTCCAAACGCTCGCGCAGGAAAATCCGCGCGCCGGTTTCGTAGAGCGCGCGCTCTTTTTTGCGGCGAAATCCGCCCGGCAGAGTATGGGGGCGCAATCTCTGGAGCATGCGCTCGCGCTGTTCGATGAAGTCGTCAAAAAAAATGGGGAATTAAAATGGGCGGCGCGGAATGAGCAGGCCATGATTGAACGCCAACTGGAGAAGGCGCAGGACGCCACCACCCTCTACGACGAAGTGCTGCGCGGTGAAGCGAAGCCGGAGGAGAAGCGAGAGGCTTTGTGCGGCAAAGGCGACATCCTGTTCAATCAGGGCGCGAACGATCCCGAAAAATACCGGCAGGCGATTGCCATCTACGAACAGCTCGCGGCGCAGAAGGACGCCACGGCGCATTGGCGCAATCAGGCGCTCTTCAAAAAAGGAATTTGTCTTGAGAAACTGAGCGACCCCGCACAGGCGCTAGCCACCTTCTACGACATCATCGAGAACGCTCAACCGAACCGGCAGCGCGAATTTTTCTGGCATGATAAAGCTGGGTTTAATGCCGCGCGCTTACTGGAAACTGACTCGAAGTGGGAAGCCGCCGCGGCGGTTTACCACAAGCTCGCCTCCGCCGGCGGAGCCCGGAGTGAGGAAGCCCAGCAGCGCCTGACGCGCCTGCGCCTGGAACATTTTCTCTGGGAACAATAGCAGTCGTTAGGTCGGCGCCTGCCAGGCCATGAGCG
>JBDUCP010000075.1:0-7814 GCA_040003405.1 Verrucomicrobiota bacterium | reverse complement strand
AGGGGCGCACGGTCGATTTCAAGAACGCCGTCATCATCATGACCTCGAACATCGGTTCGCAATTCATCATGGAAGAAACTTCCAGCGAAGGCCGGACACGGCTGGTGCTGGAAGCATTGCGCCAGCATTTCCGACCGGAGTTCTTGAATCGGGTTGATGAGATCATCATCTTCGATCGGCTGACCGAGGAAGACCTAAAGCAGATCGTCGAGATCCAATTGCGCCGACTCGTTAGGCGACTGGAGGGCCGCAAGATCACCTTGGAATTAACCGACACCGCGAAAGCATTTATCGCCAGTCACGGGTACGATCCGGTGTATGGCGCACGACCATTGAAACGCGCAATTCAGAAGGACATTCTCGATCCGCTAAGCATGGATCTTCTCGAAGGAAAATTTCACGAGGGCCAGACGATCCTGGTCGATGCGAAAAATGACGCGCTCGTTTTTGTCGCGCGTTAAGATGGTTCCGGGATTGCTTTGGCGTTTCGGCTGTTGAAGAATGCGCGAGTGCCGACGGCAACTTTCAAAATATGGCGCGGTGATGCCGGCGGCGGCGAGTTTCGCGATTACACGACGGAGGTTTCGGAAGGCATGGTGGTGCTCGACGCGGTGCACGACATCCAGGCGCGGCAGGCGAACGATCTCGCGTGCCGCTGGAACTGCAAGGCCGGCAAATGCGGTTCGTGCTCCGCGGAAGTGAACGGCATGCCGAAGCTGATGTGCATGACGCGCATGAGCGATCTATCGCTCGACAAGCCGATCACGATCGAGCCGATGAAAGCGTTTCCGATTGTGAAAGATTTGATCACGGATGTTTCCTGGAATTTTCAGGTTAAGAAGAAGATCAAGAAATTTAAGCCGCGCCCACCGGATGCAGCGGACGGCACGTGGCGCATGGCGCAGGAAGATATCGATCGGGTGCAGGAATTTCGGAAATGCATCGAGTGCTTTCTTTGCCAGGATGTCTGCCACGTTCTGCGCGATCACCGGAAGCATGACGAATTCATCGGCCCACGTTTTCTCATTTATGTGGCCGCTCTCGAAATGCATCCGCTCGATACCGAGAACCGCGTCCCGGAGCTGAAAGCGGCGCAGGGCATTGGTTACTGCAACATAACGAAATGTTGCACCAAGGTTTGCCCGGAGAACATTCAGATCACCGACAATGCGATCATTCCCCTGAAAGAGCGCGTGGTGGATCAGTTTTACGATCCGCTCGGTTGGATTTGGCGGAAGTTGAAGCGCGACGGTTAATCATTCCCGTGTCCGAATTGAAATCACTTTCCGTGGCCGCGATTCCGGCGGCGCTAGAGAAAGCCGAACGCTATCGGCTACTGAACGAGCCCGCGGAAGCGGAGAGCATTTGCCTGGATGTGTTGAAAGCTGATCCGGAAAATCAATCGGCGTTGATCACGCTGCTGCTCGCGGTGACCGATCGTTTCGGCAAAGGCTACGGGGTCAGTGGCACGCAGGCGAAAGAGATTCTCGCGCGCGTGACGGGGGAATATGAGCGCGCGTATTATGCCGGGATCCTGGCGGAGCGCCGCGCCAAGGCGAAGCTCGCGCAAGGAACTCCGGGCTCGAATCATTATGCCTACGACGGCTTTCGCGACGCGATGGCGTGGTTTGAAAAAGCGGAAGCCATCCGTCCGCCGGGAAACGACGATGCGCTTTTACGTTGGAACACCTGCGCGCGAATCATCGATAAGAACAGACTGGTCCCGCGCGAAGAGGAACACGTGGAACCTCCGTTGGAGTGACGACCGGCAGCACGCGCGATCCCGACGCGGTCCGCGCAATGTTTGGCCGGATTGCGCGGCGCTACGATCTGGCGAATCACATTCTCAGCGGCGGCGCCGATTTTTTCTGGCGCAGACGGGCCGCAAAGGTGGTCCAACAATGGCGGCCGCGCCGAGTGCTCGATCTGGCGACCGGTAGTGGCGATCTCGCGCTCGCGCTGCAGCGTCGGCTACCAGAAGCAACGATCACCGCCGCCGATTTTTCTTCGGAAATGTTGGAGGTGGCGAGGCGCAAGGGCGTGCACGAAACGGTTTTCGCAGACGCGCTGGAACTTCCATTTGAGACCGCCTCGTTCGATTGCGTGACGGTTGCCTTTGGCCTGCGCAATATGGCGGATTGGAATTTGGCGTTGCGCGAAATGCGGCGCGTATTGCGCCCGAATGGTCATGTTCTTGTGCTCGATTTTTCTTTGCCGCTAGGACTACTGCGTCCCGCCTATCGCTTTTACCTGCATCACTGTCTGCCCGCTTTGGCTTCGCTCGTGACGGGGCAAAAGGAGGCCTACGATTATCTCGGCGGCTCGATTGAAAAATTTCCGAGCGGCGTGGAAATGTTACAGCTCATGGCAGGAAATGGTTTTACGCAGGCCACGGTCGAGCCGCTCACCGGCGGCATCGCGTCGCTTTACACTGCCCGGAAAGTTGACTAAGGCGAAGGTGCAAGCGTCGCCGCGAGCGGCAGCCGCAACGCATTGAAATCAGGATTGCTCATGATGAACGTTCCTTCGCGTTCATCCGTGCGGGCAAACCACATTCCGTTTCCGGCTGACCCGCCGACGAGTAACTTGTGCACGCTCTTCTCATCCGGGGATGTGACGAAGGTGATCGCGATCTGCGGCTTGTCGAACCCGTGAGCGGATGTGGTCGCTCCGATCCAGCGCACCGCGCGCAGTTTGGTCAGCGTATTGAGCAACGATTGCACGTTGGTCGCGGCGATCGGTTCGTTCCCTTTGAGCCACGTCCATTCCTTGGTCGCACCGCGCACCAAACTGTATTCGCGGTCGGTCACGACGGCGAATTTTTGCACCTCTTCGGGCTTCATTTTGAAAATCGCGACGTCCTGCCATTGGAGCGGATCGGAAAAAATATTGTCGAGCAACGTGCGGCGCACCGCCACGATGAACGGCTCATCCAACAGCCGCGCGTAAACCATCTCGCCGTCCGTTTTGCCGAATAGGATCGTGTCGAAAGGATGTTCGCCCGCCGCTGTCTCCGCCGTGTTTTCCGACGCGAAAGAACTAAAGGTCACTTGCAGTTGCGGCTTATCGAGCCCGTACTTCGGCAGGTCCGCAGCGACATCCTCGACAAATTTCACTACCACTTCGTTCTTCAGCAATTCGAGCAGTCGATTGACTTCACCCGCGTTGGCCGGCTCGTTGTTTCGACTCGCGATCGTCCAGTTCTCCTCTTTCCGCGCCAGAACCGTCTTTCCTTTGCCTGCGGCTTCGATGGTGATGCGATCGAGCAAGTTGGGGTCGAGCCGTACCAAATGACGATCGCGTAAGTCGGCGGGCTTGGCCGCGAGAATTTCCTCGATTTTTTTTGGCAGGGTGTAAACCGCATGGCGTGCAGGGAAGCGCACATATATCTGTTCCTTTTCTTTCTCGGGAGTTCCGCCGATCTGAAGCATCTGCCCCTGCTGGTCGTCGGAGGCGAAAACGGTGATTGAACCCCGCGGCTCCGCCAGTCCATAAGCGTGCAGGTCGCCGCCATCCTCAGCCACAAATTGCTGAATTTGCGCCGTCGTCACCTGCGCGACCAGGTCGCCGATCTTTTGGTCGTCTCCGCGGGCGTGGAGCGGTTTGGTGATTTCCCAGTGGTCGCTCACTTTCTTCAACTCGATTTCACCGGCGCCGGTTTTGACCTGCGTGCGCGTGACCAGAGCAGTCGTTAGATCGGTTAATTTTTTGTCCCGAAAATCTTCCGGCTTTTTCGCGATTTCGTTGCGCAGGGCTTGCGCCGCGAGGAAAACGTCCTTGGCATCTGCGAGGCGCACATAGACCTTGCCCTCGATCGCCGCATCGTTGCCGAAAAGAATTTCCGGCGGCGCCTCCGTGCCGATTAATTTCAGCCGGAGCTTGGCTTTGTTCACGCCGTATTCGTCGAGCCGATTTTTGTCCTTCGCCATTTCCTGAGCCGGAATCGTTTCGAACTTCTGCCAGTCCTCAAGATTCGAGAGCAAATTCTCGATCGCGCCTCCGTCGGCTTGGTCCTTCACCGGCGTCTCGATCCGCCACTTCCGGTCCCGCCGTCGCAACTCAATCTTGTCGTCGCCGTTTTGGATCAGGATTCCATCAATTTTGTCGCGCTGGAAATTGACGATGTTCTTGGCCTGACGTTGCGCCTCGATCGTGTTTGGCCGCTTGCTCTCGTAAAATTTTATGTAAACGCCCAGCGCCACCACGCTGGTCAGCAAGAGAAGCGTCGTTTTCGTTTTCATCTGTCTAGGTGCGGCGCTGCCACCAGACGGCGAATCCCAGCAGCGCCGGGATCAGCGGCAGCAAAACGAGAATCAGCCAGCGCAGATTTCGCAAAGCATTTTCATCCAGGCTGAAGGTAAGCGTACGCGGAACTTTCGGCGCGATTCCAATCATTTGCTCGCGACTAAGGAGCCAGTTCACGCCGCCCGAAATGAAATCGAGCGCCTGTTGATCCTGCGTGATGGCGTTGTCCTGGATGAAGCTCGCGTTGCTCACGAGCACGAGACGCGACGAGTTCGCCTGCACATGTGCGTCGGCGCTGCCGCCTTTCTCGATCGAGACTGCGATGGTGTAGAGCGCATCGCCTCCGCGCAAGGCATCGGCCTGGAGTTTTGCTTCGTCGGTCGAATTATAATCCGCCTCCGCCCAATAGCCTTTCTGCGCCTGCACCAGCGGTTGCAGTTGGATGTTCGCTGCGCGCACGCGATCCGGCTCGAGGGTGAGCGAGCAGGTGCCTCCCACCAAAATCGCCTGGACCCCTGTCAGCCGCTGCGTGATCGGGCTGCCGGGCAAAAATTGCCCGAGCACATCGCGCACGCGCGCCACTTCCTGAATACCCGTCTTCACCATGGCCATGAGCCGGTCGTCATTCACTTTCACCCCGAGCTCATTCAAGAACGCATTCAGCCTTGGCGTCTTTGCGACCGGATCGAGCAAGATCAAAAGCCGCCCCTGCTTCTCCCAGAAATCGCGCAACAATTTCATCTCGCGCTCAGACAGATCGTACTGCGGACCGTTGACCACGATCGTTTTTAGTTCGGCTGGAATCGCGTCTACTTCGAGCAGATGCAGCTCCTGAAACTTGATGTTCTCATTCTCGATTACCGTTTTGACAATCGAGATCGGGCTGCCTTCGGAGAGTGGCGGTTCCTTATGACCGAGCAGATAGCCGAGCGCATTTTTTTTTCCTTCGACCAGATCGATCATCGCGCCGGTGATTGCTTGCTCGCCCTTGAACGCTGTCACCTTCGGTTGCTCGCCGAACATCGGATTGCCCTGGTCGATCTCCGCCATCTCGGATGCCTTCACCGTCTTGTTGCGGCCTTCGTAATCGAGAATGACGAGGCTCTCGTCGCTCACCACTTTATATTTATCAAAGAGCTCCTTCGCCCGGGAAAGATTGCGTGACGGGTCGATGTTTTCGACATCCAGTTTACCGTGCGCGTCATATTGATATTCGGTCAGCAACGCCTGCACGTCGGCGCCGATCGGATTGTTCGGCGAGAAAAAAATGGTGGCGCGCATTTTGCCCTGCATGGCTTGAACGAAGCGCTTGCTCTTGTCCGAGAGCGCATATTTTTTGTCGCGCGAAAGATCCCAGCGCTTGTAATGCTCGAAGCCGAGATAGTTCACCATGACTGCGAGAAAGAGGAGCAGCGCGATCTGCACGAGCACATTCAGACCGATGCGAACGCGGTGAATTTTCCGCGGTTTAATCGTGGCGGCGTTGTCCTCTGGCATCGTTAGAGCCTCCACTTCCGCGATTGGAAGGCTTGATAGGTTAGCGCCAGCATGACCATGGTCATGCTGAGGTACAGCACCATCGGACGCGTATCGATCTCACCACGCGACATCGTTCCCATCTGCTCAATGGCGGAGAAGTAACCAAGCAATTGCCGGGTGCTGGAACTGATTTCGAGCAGGATGAAGGTAAGCAGGCCGGAGAAAAAATGCAGGGTGATGGCGCAGAACGAAATAATCGCCGCGACCATTTGATTTTTCGTCAGCGCTGAAGCGAGACATCCGACCGAGAGATAGAACATGCCGAGCAGCAACAGCATTGCGTACGCGCCCGCGTAAGCGCCAATCGAAGTCGCGCCCGGTTGATGGGTGATGGCCTGGAAAATTGCGAAATAGGCGAGCGTCGGAATCCACAGGATCACGTAGAAGACCAGGGCACCGCAAAATTTCGCGAGCACGACCTGCCAGTCGCGGACCGGCGCAGTCATCAAAGGTTCGATCGTGCCGAGCTTAAATTCCTCGGCGAATAACCGCATGGTGATGAGCGGAAAAATGAGGACGAAGGCGAACCAGAAAAAGACCGAATTAAAGAATGCTTCCTCGACCGAATACGGCACCGGCCGCTGGTTCATGAAAGAGATCTGGATGTAAAAATCAGCACCGCTCAGGAGCAGGAAAAAAACCAGGACGATGTAAGCAACGGGCGAGTAGAAGTAACTGCGCACTTCGCGCGAAAGGAGAGTGTAAAACTTACGCATTGATCTAGCTCGCGTCCGGATGGGTGATTTCGACGAAGACATCTTCCAACGTCGCCTTTCGCTGGGTGAGCTCGCGCACGGTCCAATGCCTCGCGGCCGCCAAACGAAAAACTTCTTCGCGCACGTCGGTCTCAGCTTCGATGCGGATCGAAAAATTCTGCCAATCGCCCTCGCCTGGCGTCGTCGAAACATCGCGCACTCCCGCGATTTTTTTCAGCTCCTCCGCGCCATTATCCGCGCCGATTTTCGCTTCGAGCGTAACGCCACCCGCCGTGCGGATTTGGCCTAACAAGTTCTCCGGCGTGTCGCACGCTTCGATGCGACCTTTATTGATGATGATGACGCGGCTGCACGTCATCTCCACCTCCGGCAGGATGTGTGTCGATAAGAGAATCGTATGCTGTTTGCCGAGATTTTTGATCAGCTCGCGCACCTGGCGAATCTGATTTGGATCGAGGCCGCTGGTTGGCTCATCGAGGATGAGCAAATCCGGCTCGTGCACCAGCGCGTCGGCTAATCCCACGCGCTGCCGGTATCCTTTCGAAAGCGCACCGATCAATTTTTTCTCCACCTCTTTCAATCCGCACAATTCCTTCACATCCCCGACGCGTTCCGCGATGCGACGATGCGGGACGGACTTCAGCGCCGCGCGGTAATCGAGATACTCGGTCACGCGCATGTCATTATAGAGCGGCACATTTTCCGGCATGTAACCGAGATGCGCCCGGGCTTGGAGAGATTCCTCAAAAATGTCGAAGCCCGCGATGGTGGCGCGCCCGGACGTGGCCGGCATGAAGCTGGAAAGAATCCGCATCGTCGTGCTTTTGCCCGCGCCATTCGGGCCGAGAAAACCCATGATCTCGCCCTTGCCGACTTCGAAATTCAAGTCCTGAATCGCGGTCTGTCCGGCGTAACGTTTGGTAAGATTCTCGACCTTGATCATTGGCAACTAATTGTTGTCAGACAACTGAAACGGCATCGCGTTGCAGAATTTTTCCTCAGCGCGCTGTCAATGGAACGGCTTCGATCTGCAATCCCTGGGCTTGACCATCCGCGCGCACGACGCCCATGGCGAACTCCACAGTCGTGCCCGCTTCCACCCGCGCAAGCAAACCTTCGAGCTGTTTCACCGACGCGACGTTGTATCGGCCTACTCGATAAATCACCAGACCGCGCTGAATGCCGGCGCGATCGGCTGGGCTATCGGGCTCGACCGCGCTAATAAGCACACCTTTGCCCGCCTTATAGCCGAGCGCATCGGTCAAATCCGGAGTCAGGTTCTGCAACTGCATTCCGAAAAGCCGTTCCGTGATG
>JBDUCP010000074.1:0-8038 GCA_040003405.1 Verrucomicrobiota bacterium | reverse complement strand
GGCAGGAATAATTCCCACACGCCGCTGCCGAGCAAACGGCGCATCGGGTTCATGCGGCCGTCCCAGACATTGAAATCGCCGACGACACTGACGCGCCGCGCGTTCGGCGCCCAAACCGCGAAATAAACTCCCTCCACGCCACCGATCGTCCGCAAATGCGCGCCGAATTTGTCGTAGAGCCGGAGATGATTTCCCTCCGCGAAAAGATGCAGATCGATCTCGCCCATGATTGAGCCAAATGCGTACGGATCGCGCACGATTGCGCTCGATCCATCCCAACCATTGAGGTGAATCTGATAATCCACATCACGCTTCGCGCCCGGCAAGACGGCCTGGAAAAATCCGGCGGCATGCAATCGCTCCGCCGGAAAACGCTGCCCTTCTTTTTCGCCGAGCACGATGTCGATCTCTTTCGCGTCCGGGCGAAAAACGCGCACGACCAAGTCATCGCCTGCCTGGTGCGGCCCGAGAATTCCGAATGGATCGTCATGCGCGCCCGCGAGAAATAACTGCATCTCGTCGAGCGGCAAGCCGATGATTTCAAAAGAGCTCATGGCGTTTTGTCCGCTTCAATCCTCCATGTTGCCACGAATCGTTTTGATTGCATCCATTGCGTCGCGTACTCTGGCGCGATGGAATCACCGCACCCGGACCCGGCCGAGGAACTGCTCCGCACCTATGCGGAAAGCGGCGGCATAAATTATCTCGATGCGGCGGCGCTGTTGCCGTCGCGGCCGGCGATTGAGTCGGCCTGTGTCGATCTGATGAGCCTGATGTTTCCCGGATTTCATGGCGCGGCGCTGGCCGATTCGAGTGATTTGCCGGACGTGACGCGGAGCCGCATCAAAAGTTTGCACGCGCGGATGAAGCCGGAGATTTCCAAAAGCTTCGCCGAGGTTTTTGACGGCGATGCCGCCGAAAAAAAAGCGGAGGATGTTTTGAACTGGTTCATGTCGCAACTCGGCCGGCTGCGTCAGGTGCTGTGGACCGACATCGACGCGGCGTATGAAGGCGATCCGGCGGCGACGAGTTATGAAGAAGTGATCGTCTCGTACCCAGCGGTGGAAGCGATCGCGATCCAGCGCATGGCGCATCTCTTGTATGAGAAAGAGGTGCCGCTGATTCCGCGCCTGATGACGGAATGGGCGCACACCCGCACTGGCATCGACATTCATCCGGGCGCAAAAATCGGGTCGCATTTTTTTATCGATCACGGTACCGGGGTGGTGATCGGCGAGACGTGTGAGATCGGTTCGCACGTGAAGTTGTTTCATGGCGTGACACTCGGCGCACGCAGTTTTCAAAGGGACGAGCGCGGACGCATTCGCAAAGGCGGAAAGCGTCATCCTAATGTGGAAGATCACGTGACGATTTATCCGAACTCGACGGTGCTCGGCGGCGAGACGGTGGTCGGCGCCCGTAGCACGATCGGCGGAAATGTTTTTTTAACGCAGAGCGTGCCACCCGATTCGCTCGTTTATTATGAGGCGAAGCAAATGCGGGTGGTCTCGAAACAGTCGCGCGAAAAAGCCGGCGGCGATTTTCTTTCGGAATGATTTATCTTGATTACAACGCGACGACTCCGCTGTGCGCGCCCGCGCTGAAAGCGATGGAGCCGTTCCTGCAGCGGCATTACGGAAATCCTTCGAGCATTCACGCGGCGGGACGTGAAGCGCGCGCGGCGATTGATGATGCGCGCGATCGGCTGGCGAATTTGCTCGGCGCGAAACCGCACGAGCTGATTTTTACCGGCACCGGCACGGAGTCGAATAATCTTGCGGTGCTTGGTTTGGCCCGCGCGCAGGCGCAGCGTGGGCGGCACTTGATCTGCGCGAGCACGGAACATCACGCGGTGTTGCGCGCCTTCGAGCACTTGCAAAAAAAAGAGAGATTCGGCCTAACGATTCTAAATGTGGATGACCGCGGTCGGATCGCCCCCGATGAACTTGCGCGTGCGATCCGCGACGACACGACGCTGGTTTCAATTATGACTGCGAACAACGAAACCGGAGTGTTCCAACGGATGGAGGAGCTCGCGGAAATTTGCCAGGAGCGCGGCGTTCTGTTGCACAGCGACATGGTGCAATCGTTCGGCAAAGGGGAGACAAATCTCAACGGATTGGCCGCCGCCAGTTTTGCGGCACATAAATTTTATGGGCCGAAGGGCGCAGCGCTTCTTTATTTGCGCGCCGGTTTGCCTATCGAAGCGATCGAGTTTGGCGGCGCGCATGAAAACCAGAGACGTCCCGGCACCGAAAACGTCGCAGCCATTGCCGGCATGGCCGCCGCGGCGGAATACGTCTCGCGGGACCGCGCGGAGGAACAAGTTCGTCAAGGCGAGTTGCGCGATCGATTGTGGAACCAGATCGCGGAGTCGGTTCCCTCAGCTACCCAAAATGGGGACACTACGAATCGCCTGGCGAATACACTCAATGTCAGCTTCGACGGCCTTAGTTCCGAAACGATTTTGATGGCGCTCGATCTTGAAGGCGTGTGCGCTTCGAGCGGTTCCGCCTGCATGGTTGGCTCGGTCGTCGCGTCACATGTTTTGTTGGCGATGGGCCAGCCGGCGTCGCTCGCTGTTTCGGCGGTTCGCTTTTCGTTAGGCCATGTCACAACGGAAGCCGAAATCGATCGCACCGCAGCCATCATCGCGAAAGTCATCGAGCGCATCAGCGCGAAAACATCGCACGCCGTGTATGCCGCTGTTTGAACAACTCGATCTCCGTTTGGCGGCCGCGCCGATATTCGTAGTCCTCGGCCGCGACCTGTCGCTGGAAGCGCGCGCGCGCGAAATATTCCGCGCGCTCCATGCAGACGATCTCGCGCGCGAAGTGCGCGTGGAATGGAATGCACGACTCTTCAGCGCCGCCGGCCGCGCCGATTGCGCGCGCACACTTATTTCGTTAAATCCACGCCTGCACGAGCATGGCGCCAGCGAGATCGATCGCACGCTCCGCCACGAACTGGCGCACTTGCTCGCGCAATTTCGCGGCGGTCGCCGCCGAGTTGCGCCGCATGGAGCACAATGGCGGCAGGCTTGCCGCGACCTCGGCATCGGCGACGAAACGCGCTGCCATGCCCTGCCCTTTCCCGTCCAGCGTCGCTCGCGCCGCTACATCTATGAATGTCCGCGCTGCCAGAATGCATTTCCGCGAGTGCGACTAATCAAACGCCCGGTGGCCTGCCTCGAATGCTGTCGAAAATTCAATCGCGGAAAATTTGATAAAGGCGCGCAGCTTCGACTTGTGTCCGACAAAAGTTGAGGCAGATTTCACGTCCGCAACGTAACCCCCCTCTGAACGTGAAAAAAATCCTCTTCGCTTTTCTCGCTGGTGCCGCACTCTCGAGCGGGCACGCCTACACGCTGGAATCTTATTCCTGGACGAAGAACCGCACGGTGCTGATGCACCTGTCGCTGCCGCCGCAGACGCGTAACTTTCAGGACGGATTTACTTCGTTCGACCAATCGGCCACTGATGCGCTCCTCATCTGGAATCAGTACATGGCGCACATGCAGTTCGCCTTTGATCACAATTCGATTTTGCCGCCAGCGAAGACAGACGGTGACACCTCAGTCTCAATGTCGAACACCATTTACGGACAGCCGTTTGGCGCCCGCACTCTCGCCGTCACGCTGACGACAAATCGCGGATCGAAACTGGTGGAAGCGGAGGTGGTTTTTAATAGCGCCATCTTTTTTGATTCTTATCGCGGCGATCTACAGCCGGGGGTGGACGATTTTCATCGCGTCGCCCTTCACGAATTCGGACATGTCCTTGGCCTCGATCACCCGGACCAGGCAGTCCCGCGGCAGAATGTCATCGCGATCATGAATTCCACGGTCAGTGATCTAGACACGCTGCAGGCTGACGACATCGCGGGCGCGCAAAGTCTTTATGCGAACGGGCCGTCTTATTTGAGCGCCAATGCCGCGCCCGCATTGGTGAATCTTTCGACACGCGGCTTTGTCGGCACGGGCGACGGCGTTTTGATCGGCGGATTCATTGTGCAAGGCACCCAGCCGACCACTGTGGTTGTTAGAGGGGTCGGCCACTCCCTGCGGGCCCGTGGCATTTCGAATACGCTGAACGATCCCTTATTGGAATTGCACGATTCCTCTGGAACCATCGCGACCAGTGATGACTGGATCGATAGCGCTGACGCGACCACCATTGCCAGCTATCATCTCGACCCGGCGAATAGTTTGGAGTCGGCTATAATCCGGCCGCTCAATCCCGGTGCTTACACGGTCGTGCTGCGCGCGTATGACAACGGCGACGGCGACCTGACCGGGGTGGGACTGGTCGAACTTTACGATCTGCATACGATGGGGGGCCGCTTCGGAAACATCGCGACGCGGGGAAATGTGTTGACGGCGGACAACGCATTGATCGCCGGTGTAATCGTCGGCGGGAGCCAGACCAAGGAGGTGATCGTGCGTGCGCTGGGGCCCTCGCTCGGCCCGTCGGTCACGACCGTCCTCGAGGACCCGACCTTGGAAGTGCGAGACGCCTCGGGCAATCTGATTGCGGCGAATAATGATTGGGCGAGCGGGCCGGATGCGGCGGCCATTCAAGCCGCCGGGTTCGCCCCCACCAGCGGGTTCGAGTCAGCCCTGCGCGCCACTCTCAATCCCGGCGCCTACACCGCCATCGTCCGCGGGGTCAATAATACAACCGGTAACGGCCTGGTCGAAATCTACGATCTGAGTCCGGCGCCGTAACTATTCGTTAGGCTGATGGCGTTTGCGGCATGGTTGAACTCGCGAATGGATTTAATTTACCACCGAAAAACTCAAACACCCGGCGGATTGATTGGGCACTTTGAGATTCTTTGGTAGCTAAATCTCTTTCTCCTTCCCATCGCCTTTCGTCGCTTTTTGTCCGCGCAGTTTGGCCTGAATGAAGAGGTCAATCGCGCCGTCCATCACGCCCTGCACGTCGCTCGTCTCCGCGCCGGTGCGGTGATCTTTCACCATCTGATACGGCTGAAAAACGTACGAGCGAATCTGGCTGCCCCACGCCACATCGCCTTTCTCGCCATATTGGCGATCGATCTCCGCGCGCTTCTTGTCCTGTTCGATCTCGTAGAGTTTTGCCTTCAACATTTTGAGCGCGAGTTCGCGGTTTCGTCCCTGACTACGCTCGGCCTGGCAGGCCACGACGATGCCACTCGGCTTGTGCACGATCCGGACAGCCGTCTCGACTTTGTTGACGTTCTGCCCGCCTTTGCCGCCAGCGCGAAAAGTATCCACGTCGAGATCGGCGGGATTGATATCGATCGGCGCGGAGTCGGCAATTTCCGGGACAACATCCACGCTCGCGAACGAGGTGTGCCGACGCTTGTTTGCATCGAATGGCGAGATGCGCACGAGCCGATGCACGCCGCGCTCTGTCCCGAGATAGCCGTAGGAGTACTCGCCCTGCACCAACAGCGTCGTCGATTTGATTCCCACTTCTTCGCCCACTTGCACGTCGATCGTTTGCGAACTGAATCCGCTGCGTTCGATCCAGCGTTGATACATCCGCAGCAGCATGTCCGCCCAATCGCACGATTCGGTGCCGCCCGCGCCGGAGTGAATTGTCAGGAACGCATTCGCCCGATCGTTAGGCCCGGAAAGAAATTGCCGCAGCTCGAATTCCTCCAACTGACGAAGGAGTCGCGCATACTCGCTCACGACTTCCTTCTCGGCCTGCGCGCGTTGGGTTGCGTCGATTTCCTCCGCCGCGAGTTGCTGCAAAGCGTCGAAATCATCCACCGCGCGCTCCAATTCGCGGAAAGGATTCAGCAACGAACGCACCCGCGACACTTCCTCGACATCGGTTTGCGCCCGCTCGCGATTCGACCAGAAATCCGCCGCGCTCATGCGCTCCTCGAGCGCGCTTAGCTGTTTCTCCAGGCTTGGGACGTCAAAGAAACCTCCGCAGTTCGCGCACGCGCGATTTCAAATCCTCTGCGTCGATTACCTGAGCTTCCGTGGCCATGCGCGACGATAACGGAAGTTGCGCCGCGTGCAAAATTCCGTTTGGTGGCTGGCGTTTCGTTGCGCGACTACTTGCGCTTCCCGGTCTGCGGCTGCTCGAGGCGGAAAATTGTCTCGCCCTCTTTCATCAGATCGAGTCGATCGCGCGCCACCGTCTCCAAATAAACCGGATCGGTCTGGAGCAGTTTTACCTCGCGCGTTCGCCGCGCGAGCAGATTTTGCTGGTCGGCCAGTTGCTCTTTCAGCTTTTCAATTTCTCCACGACTCTTCGTCAATTGCTTGGACGGCGGCACGAAGAGACTGACGATGACAAGCAGAACCGCGAGCCCGACCATTACGAGCAGCACGCGGTTAAGACGCTGCCAGACAGTGGCTTCACGTCGCGCCCGGAAATCGCCGTAGCCTGGATGATCCACTAGCGCATTTTACCGCCGTAAACCGCTTTGTCACCAAGTTCCTCCGCGATCCGCAGCAGTTGGTTGTACTTCGCCACGCGGTCCGTTCGGCACAGCGATCCCGTCTTGATCTGCCCTGCATTCGTCGCCACTGCGATGTCGGCAATCGTCGTGTCCTCCGTTTCACCGGAGCGATGGCTGATCACCGCAGTGTAGTTATTTTGCATAGCCAGATCGATCGCGGCCAAAGTCTCCGTCAACGTCCCAATCTGATTCACCTTTACCAAAATGGAATTGGCGACCCCAGCGGCGATACCTTTCTCCAGAAACTTTACGTTCGTGACGAAGAGGTCGTCGCCTACCAGTTGAATTTTATCGCCCAAGCGGTCGGTCAATTTCTTCCAGCCATCCCAATCATTTTCCGCACAACCGTCTTCGATCGAGATGATCGGAAAACGGCGCGCCAGATTTTCGTAGAGATCGATTAACTCGTCAGCCGTGCGGCTCGACCCATCCGATTTCTTGAAAACGTAGGCTTTCTTTTCCCGATCGTAGAATTCCGAGGCCGCCGGATCGAGTGCGACAAAAATTTGCTCGCCAAATTTGTAGCCGGCTTTGCCGACCGCCGTCGCGATGCATTCCAACGCGTCGTCGGCCGATTTCAATTTCGGCGCGAAACCGCCTTCATCGCCGATCGCAGTCGAAAGCCCGCGGTCCTTCAGCACCCCTTTGAGCGCATGAAAAACTTCCACCCCATAACGCAGCGCTTCGGGAAAGGTGGGTGCGCCTTTCGGCATGATCATGAACTCCTGAAAATCAATGGGCGCATCCGAATGCGCGCCGCCGTTCAGAATGTTCATCATCGGCACCGGCAACGTCTTTGCCTCCGATCCGCCGAGATAGCGGAACAACGACTGATCGGCAGCAGCCGCCGCCGCGTGCGCCGTCGCCAGCGATACGCCGAGCAACGCATTCGCTCCCAGGTTTTTCTTATTCGCCGTGCCGTCGAGCTCGATCATTTTCTCATCCACGCGCGACTGATGTCTCGCATCAAAGCCAGCCAGCGCCGGCGCGATCGTGCCGTTCACCGCCCGCACCGCTGCGGTCACGCCCTTGCCGCCATAACGTTTGTCATCGCCGTCGCGCAATTCCCACGCTTCGTGCTCGCCGGTGCTTGCGCCACTCGGGACCGCCGCCCGCCCGAAGGCGCCATCCGCCAGTCGCACATCCACTTCGAGCGTCGGATTCCCGCGTGAATCGAGAATTTCGCGCGCGATGATTTTGCTAATAGAAGTCGCAGCCATAGCGCGCATTAGAACAGCTTCCACGCGCGGTTGCAAATCCCGCGCAGAGCCGGGCGCTTGTTGCTTCCTACAAAAACCGGCGAGTGCGCGGCTGCTGCTCCGCGAGGATGTTTCGCAATTCACTCACGTCACTGTTAGACACATCGTGCTCGCTCAGAACGCCGAGCAATTTCTCGGTGTCAGTCTCTGGAAATGCCGCCAGCAGACTGCCGATATCGCCCTCATAGATTTTGGCCCGAGCGATCTGGCCGTGGCGATAAAGCGAGGGCAAGGCGTATAGTTTCAGCAGGATCAATCCCTGCGGCGTGGCGCAACGGACCATGCGGGCACCAGCCAGGAAATCGAGTTGCCGC
>JBDUCP010000073.1:0-8138 GCA_040003405.1 Verrucomicrobiota bacterium | reverse complement strand
CAGCGCTCCGAGAGAGCGGCCTGACGCATGCCCTGCACACCATGTAACGTCGCGAGTTCCGCTTGGAAATCGCGCTGCAGATCGCGCTCGGTAAGGACAAAAGCATTGCGTTCCGCCAGATAAAGACCCGCCCCAGTGAGACCGGCGACGACAAGCATCATCGCGACCAGCAATCTCACACGGAAGCGCTTCGCCTCCGGATTGACACTTGTAGGCGCGGAGTTCACGGAAAATCAATGTGGAGCGTCGAACCGCTTTTTAGTTCGACCGGATGTTCGCGCGTCGTCTCGCTATCGATCCAGGCCTTGAGTGTGTAATGACCAGCCGGAAGTCCGCTCAGGCGGAAACGGCCATCAGCCGCCGTCGTGACAAAATACGGAGTATCGAGCACCAGAATCAGTCCGCGCATGTGTTCGTGAATGTCGCAGCGCAAAGTGACGAGTCCGGCCACATCAAACACCTGCGCCGGGATCGGCCGTTCATCGGGCCGATATCTTCCGAGATCGAACCGCTTCGTCGGCGAGTAAGAAAAAATATTGTGATAGGTGTCGTCGAGATTCGGAAATTCCACTTTTGTTCCAACCTGGATCGGGAGTAACGCCGGCAAAAACGCGAGATCTTTCTGCTCCACCTTCTTCATTTTCTTCGGACCCGCTTTCGCAAACGAACCTTCGAGATAGACAACCGCGACTGGAGGATTAGTCGCCAACACGCCGCCTTTGCTCACGATCTCGTAGCGCTTGGTCATCACCGGCGCCGAGTGCGTTTTCGGTAATTCGACGCGACCTTCGATCACCGCTTGCGCCAAGGCGGAATTGCTCAATACGAGCACCAGAAAAGTGGTAAAGGAAAAAAAACGCAGGCGCATTCGATCAGCGTCTAAATAGTCAGACCGACCACAAAAAGTAAACTGTTCTTTTCCCGCCATGAAGATAACAAAAGATTCGTCACATATTTTTGAAGCGCGGTTCGGATTCATTTGACGCGGCACTTCAGAATGCGCTGCGCCTGCCGGCAATATTATTGGCGATCCATCTCATATCCGAGGACCACCCCTCTCGATGGGAAGAGCACAACCGCACCGATTATCAGAAAGGAAAACGCCGGCCCGTGTGGGCCGGCGTCTCAGAACTCGTTGTCGCTTGAATTAGTAGCGGATGCCTTCGCGACGCTCCTCATAACGATCGCCGTCGCGGTATTCGCGTTGATCGTGATGGCGTCCGAACCCATGCCGGCGATGTTCGCCGCGAAGGTAATGTCCGTGAATCCAACGATGGTGCCACGTGTGGCCGGGCACCCAAATCATTTCAGACTCGCCCTCCCAATAACGTGGTCCATGAGTATAAAATGCCCGGTCGCGATTCCCAATCTCGACCCGAATGCCTTGCCCACGCACCATGGCCGGCAGAGCGATGCTCCCGGCAATGAGTGCCACCAGAAGAAATTTGTTGTTAATCATATACCAGCGATTCGGGCGCGCTCCTCTTGCCACGTGGGTATATCTCCCCCCTACGCAGCCTACGGACTGATCTCGAGACATACATACCTTCGTCAATTGGGAACCAGAGCAGTCCTTCTTAAAGCAAATCTCAGGAGACCTGGCGATTGCGGGAAGCACGGGCGGGGGTAAAGTGCGCCCGGCGATGACGAGTTTTCGAGAGAGGAGAGTCGGTGCGGATTCGGTGATTTTGCGAGCAGCGACGGTCTTGCATTGGGCTGCATTTCAAATTCCGCACACACTAAGTCATCGGAAATAAACGAGCCAGGGTGGCGAAATTGGCAGACGCGCCAGACTTAGGATCTGGTGGAGCAATCCTTAGGGGTTCGAGTCCCCTCCCTGGTACTTGTCCTACTGGTCAGCTCTGTCAGGCGAACCGCGGCTACTTCTTTTTCGCAGCTAGTTCCGCATCGATCACAGAACGCAAGCCTTCCGCCATATTGGCCACGGGTGCGACATGTTGTCCGTTAAGATAGACGGTCGGCGTGCGATCGATATTAAGTGAAGCAGCGCGTGCTCGATCAGTGGCAATTCTCGTTCGTACTTCCTCGCCATCAATGTCCCGTTGAAAACGTTCAACATCCAATCCTAGCTTCTGGGCATATATCTCGAACTTCTCGCGCGCCGCAAAGGTAGTACTGTGGTAAGGCTTGGAACCAAAAAGACTGCTATGGCTATCTTCTGCCGGGTTCCATTCCGACCTATTCTGATAAAGCAGATCGTGCATCTCCCAAAAGCGTCCTTGTAGCCCAGCGGCTTCGGCGGCGCAGGCCGCATCGTAGGCACGCTCATGCTTGCGTAAGGGATATTCTCTAAAAATAACGCGAAGACTGGAACCATAATCCTCTTCAATTTTCTTTAGTATTGTTGAGAGGTCGGCGCATTGACTGCATTGAAAATCGCCGAACTCTTCCAGCGTTAACGGCGAGGTCGCGACGCCGCGCACATGCGTAGGCTCAGCGCCAGCGGCGCCAGGTGCAAGGATAGGCGACACAGAATTAGGTTCAGCTACTACCTGATCAGGAGTAAAACCAGCTGTGGTGTTACCAGGCGCCGGCTTGGCGGATATGGGGAGCGATGAAGCCTGGAAATGCAAAAGAAAGTAACCACCTGCCACGGCAAGAAGCAGGACCAAAATAATAAGGACAAAGGGAAGGGAGCGGCGCATCTTTTGAAGCTGGCGCTAAGTTATGTTCCACTTCGATCGCCCGGTGCGCGGCGCCTTCTGCCAAAGCCGACAACCGCCGAGGTAGGCATTATGATTGTCACCGAACTCTATACCTTCCGGTAAAGTCTTGAACTGTTTCGCATTTCCACCGCCCAAAACGACGTAATCGGCGATAAAGGAGAGCTTGAGATGAACGACGCAATACAAAACTTCGCGCATCCACGTTTTTTTTCCAAGTCGCTCCAAGCCCGGTTTGCCCAGAATTTCTTCAATAATGCCGCCGTGATAGGGTAGGTCACCCAGCTCGAGCGGCAGGAGATTCTTTTCCCAGATCAAGGTGGAACCCAGCCCTGTTCCTAAACCGAGGAAAAGCATCCGCCCGCCGTGATAGCTACCCAGGGCTTGGAGCGCGGCGTCGTTAATAACCCGGGTCGGTTTACCTAACGACTTGTTGAAGTTCCAGCCGATCCATCCTTTGGAAAGATGCTTCGGGTCTCTAGCGATGAGGCCTTTCTTTACCGGAGAAGGGAAGCCGATCGAAACCGCATCGTAATTCCAGTCGCGCGTATGCCGCTTGATCGCGGTGACTAACTGCCGCGGCGTGAGCTTCGGCCCGGAATCGAACTTGCGCGTTTCGCGACGCGACCTCATCAGCTTTACATGCGTGCCGCCGATATCGACGACGAGAATCTTCTTCGAAGGTAGCGATTTTGCCTGCATGGCCCGCCGGGTACGAGAGCTATTCGCCAAAACCCATCCGCTGGAAAAAGCCGCGGCGTTTTAGCTCCTCCCCTGGTGTGGGTGGCCAGCACTCAATAATCTCAAGTGCGAGAAAACGGAAAAGGGTGAGGCGGGCAAACTTGAAATCCAACCGCAGATTTTTCGCGATTTGCGCGATCGAACGGATCCCGTTGAATTGCGAAGCAAACTGCGCTTCGGCGACCGTAAGCCGGAGTTTTTGCACGCGTTCGTAACCATCGCGGGTGTAGGCTGGGATCGAGTTCGCCTTGGTTTCCGGGGTCGGCACCAGTTCCTGCGATTGAATCAGGCGCAGCGTGGTCAAGATCCAGTAATCAATGTCCTCCTCGCCGCGGATTTCCTGCGCATACTCCGGCAACGTCCCGGTTTGTTCGAAAACAAAACGCGCCCGGGGCGCGGTCCAAAGCTGTGCGAAAAGCTTTTGGCCGTAATGCTCGACTAGTTGGAGGGCGGGCTCACGCAGGATCAATTCCTGGCGGGCCAGCGTGAGGAAGAATGGACAACCCGTTTCTTTCTGCACAGCCCTCGCCTGCCGCGTTTGTTCTTCATCCACATTTACGAGCGTGATTGGGGCTTCGGGACAATAAAGGTCCGCATCTCCAGTCGTGGCCAGAACGATGTCGCCGTTCTGCGCGAGAAGCTCCACCGTGGCGTTGTTCCAAAATACGCGCAGGATGCCGGTTAAGCTATGCTGGCCGATAGTGTGAAGCGCGCCGTTTAAAGAAAAGAAACTCGTGTCCCCGGAGAAAAATGTACTACTTACCGGCACCGATTCCTCCGCCGCTTTCGGCACCGGTGCCATGGGTTGCATTTCCTCTATAGGGGTCGGGTAATCAAAGCCAGAACTGGACACGAGGGGCGTATCCGCTACTGGCAACGGCGCGGTTGGCGCACTCCACCATGCGTCACTTGTTCCGCCCACGACCGCGGCTATCTCTGCGGCCTCAGTGGTCGCGGAAGGTTCGGCTGGTAACGTCTCGGACCAGGCCGATTCCGGCCAAGCCGGCTCGGGCACAACAGGGGCTTCTGGTTCCGGTACCGCCCAGGCGGGTTCGCTGCCGGATGCAGGTTGATCGCCGCCGCCAATCGGCGATGACGGCTCAGCTTCGCTATAGTCCTTTGGCATGAAATTCTCCACAGTCTTCAGTAACAGATCAGATGTGAACGGTTTATTCAATGATCCGATCACGTTAGGCTGCGCCAAATGATCGGGCTGTAAATCCGCACCGAAGCCAGACATGTAAATGATCGGAATCCTTGTCGTCTTCTCATCCCGTGCTAATCGCTCACTGACTTCGTCCCCCTTCATGTCGGGCAAGACATAATCTAGCAGAATCAAATCGGGGCGATCGTCGGTGGCGCAGCCGATCCCTTCTTGCGCGGTGCCCGCAGTGGCGACGCTATAGTTCGCTTCCGCCAAAATTTCCTTCACAAAATTGAGCAGCATGAGGCTGTCGTCGATGACGAGAATCTTTCGGTTTTCCGTCGTTGCTGGCACGGACGCTGGCGTGGCCACATTGCGTTCTTCGTTCACCATGCAAAAAGTTGGAGCCAAGTCGGAGCCGCACGAATGGTGAGGCCAATACCTGACACATTAGAGATGCCTGCTGCTCGTAAAATGAAAAGCACTTTTCTCGCGGAGGGATGGGCCCGTCCCGTCCGATAACGGGACGCCACAGCGGGCGTCCCTCCAAAAAAACGAGTGTTAGCGTGTATGCACGCCAGCCGAAACAGCGTGACCGTTATCGGTCTTCACCGTGGTGCTGCAACCGCTGAATGCCGCCAGCAAAATAATTGCGCCGAGAGTGGAGAGTAGAATTGTTCGCATAATGTAATTTGGTTGATTCACCTTTGAATCGCAAACGCGCCCGCGCTTGAGCGTCTCGGTCTTGCTCGCGGCGCAAAAATTATAGGACAAATTTTTGGGCCAATTCTCGTCGGCTCACTTTGCCGCGCGCGTTAACAGGAATTTCCGCAACCAGAAAAATCCTCTTCGGCACTTGCCAGCCACTCAGGCGATGTCGGCAAAATTCGAGCAGCTCGGCCTCCCGCACCTGCGCGCAGCCCACAATGCACGCGGCCACGTCCTCGTTGCGCAAAGAGGATTCGCGGCCGAAAACGACTGCGGCACTCACGCCGGGAAATCGCATCAACTCTGCTTCGACCTCCGCCGGATTCACTTTTTTCCCGGCGACGTTAATCAGATCGGAGACGCGGCCGACAAGACGAAGTCCGTCGCTGCCGCGCGTCAACAGATCGTCCGGCATGAACCTGCCGCCGCCGAGCTTTACCTTATCCGGCTCGGGAAAATAACCGTCGCCGACCGCCGTGCTGCGCACGCGCACGCAACTGGTCACTGCATCCGGTTCGACCAATTCCAATTCCACGCCACCCATCGCCTGCCCGACAAAATTGTCTTCGAGTAACCGCGCATCCCGATCGTAACAAATTCCGCCGCACTCCGACGCGCCGTAAAACGAATGAATCGAGCGTTCGAATTTCGCACGGAATTTTTTCGCTACCGCGAGTGGCAACGGCGCGCCGGCGGAAATGCACAGACGCAGTTGTGCCAGCACCGGCACCTCATTCATCTCGCTGAAAGCCTGATAAAAGACCGGCATGCCCGCAAACACGGTCGCGTTGGTGCGCGCCAGATCATCGAGCACGGCGCGCGGCATTGGATCGCGGCTGAGAACCATCGGTACCCCGCGCACCAACAACGGAGTGACCAAATTACTGAACCCGTACGAATGCGACAATGGAATGACGGCGAAATTTAGATCGCGGTCTGTGATTCCCATCGCCTCGCAGATCTGCGTGCAATCCGCGAGCAATTGCCCGCTGCGGAAACGAATGGCACGCGGCTCGGCCGTGGTACCGGAAGTGAGTTTCAACAACGATGGCGGATGCGCGCCCCAATCCTCCAGACAGCGCACGCGACAAACTTGTAGAGCGGTTTTGCGCTGTTCGCCGGTGATCGAATCGTCCAGCGGCAGCGCGACCAAACGCCGCCGCAAACAAGCGAGCAACATAGACGGCCAGTCCGGGTCGTTCCCTATTTGAATGGGATAGACCTGGCCAGGCGCGAGTTGCTCCATCCGCGCCTCGATTTCGCGCGCGCGTGCGTCGATCTCCCGAAAGGTGCGCGCGACGGCGCCGCGCGTATCGAAGATGGCGGGCAAATCGCCGCGACGTGCGAGCGTTTCCTGCCACGCCGCGAGCAGCACATCATCGGATTTCATCCCTTGCGCCGGCGTCCGGGCGCGCCTAAATTCGCCCTCCGTTTTTGAACATGAAAGCCGACATTCATCCTGAGTATCTCGAAACCGACATCAACTGCGCGTGCGGCGCGGTTTACCATACACGTTCGACCAAGCGTGATATTAAAATCGGCATCTGCGCCGCCTGCCATCCGTTTTTCACCGGCGAACAAAAATTCGTCGATACCGCCGGACGCGTCGAGAAATTTGCCCGCCGCTACGGTAGCACCAAGGCCACTCGCGCCGGTGCTGCACCTAAAATTTAGCTGAATATTTTTCGAGGCGGTGACTCCGGAAGCATTCGGTGTCGCCGTTTTCATTTATGGACTTCCATTCGTTGATCGAGCGCAAGCGCGAGCGGTTCGAGCAGTTGGAACGCGAAATCGCCGATCCAGCTCTCTTTGAGAATCGCAAACGCGCCAGCGATACCATGCGGGAACACTCCAACGTGAAGCAATTGCTCGCGCGCTGGAGTGAACTGGAAGCCGCACGCCAGCAACTCGATGACAACCGCGAACTGGCCGCTTCCAATGATGTCGAAATAGCCGCGATGGCCGCGGATGAAATCCCGGCGTTAGAAAAACACGTTCACGATCTGGAACGTGAATTTCAAATTGCGCTGCTGCCGCCCGATGAAAATGAAAATCGCGACGCCATCGTGGAAATTCGCGCCGGCACTGGTGGTAGTGAAGCCGCCATTTTCGCCGCCGATCTTTACCGCATGTATAACCGCTACGCCGAAGCCGCCGGCCTTAAAGTGGAAGATCTTGAGTCGAGTCCATCGGAACTGGGTGGCTTAAAGGAATCGATCTTCAAGGTCTCCGGCGAAAATGTTTTTCGCCAACTGCGTTTCGAAAGTGGCGTGCATCGCGTGCAGCGCGTGCCCGCGACTGAAGCACAGGGCCGCATTCACACCTCCACCGCCACCGTCGCGGTCTTACCCGAAGCTGAAGAAGTTGATCTCGAGCTAAAGCCGGAGGATTTGCGCATTGAAGTTTGCCGCTCCGGCGGTCCGGGCGGGCAAGGCGTTAACACGACCGACTCCGCCGTGCAGATCATGCATATCCCGACGGGCCGGATCGTGCGTTGCCAGGACGGTCGCAGCCAGCAGAAGAACAAGGAGAAAGCGCTCAAGATTATGCGCGCGCGCTTACTCGAAGAGAAGCAGCGCGAAGAGGAAGCGAAGTATTCCGCGCATCGCAAGACACAAATCGGTTCCGGCGGCCGAGAGGAAAAAATTCGCACTTACAATTACGCGCAGAACCGAATTACGGATCACCGGATCGGGCTCACTCTTTATAATCTCGATCGGGTTATGGAAGGCGACTTGAAGGAAATGATTCAGTCGCTTCAAGCCGCGGATTTACAGGAACGACTGGAAGAGACCTCGCTCACGGCATGACGTAAAGCGGATGGCTGACCTGCTTGCCGATTACCTGCTACTGACGTGGGT
>JBDUCP010000072.1:0-8361 GCA_040003405.1 Verrucomicrobiota bacterium | reverse complement strand
TGACATGTCTCTGGCGCGAAACCCTCGAAGTGGTTATTCACGAATGTCCAGATACTGCGCGTGTCTTCGAGATGACGCTCTATTCTGAGCGCCCAACTTTCGAGCGCGGCCTCGCGTTTCCAGAGTAGTTTGCCGGAGTAATGGACGCGCTGGCCGTCGCGATCGTATTTCGTGGCGTAGTCGCCGAGGAGCCGGAGGTAAAGGAAGTCGGTCGTGCGCGGGAGAAATTCGAACGGCGCGAGATTGCGTTCGTTCAGCGCGCTCGTGTCCGACCAGACCCAGCAGACGCGATATTTTTCGACGAGGCGAATGATATTCGGACGGTGCCAGCCGGCATGGCGGAATTCGATGGCGAAGCGGAAGTCGTGCGGGAGTTGCGCCAAAAAAGCGCGCAAGGCGTTGCGGCCATCCTTTGGCGCGAACGATGGCGGCAACTGCACCAGAATGACTTGCAGCTTGGCGGCCAGCGGTTCCATCGCGCGGAGGAACGCGGCTAACTGCGCGCGGCAATCGTGGAGCCGACAGGCGTGAGTAATTTCGCGCGGCAGTTTGCAAGTGAAACGGAACGCCGCCGGCGTCATTTCCATCCAGCGTAAAATCGTGTTCTCCGTCGGCGCGTGATAGAGAGTGGAATCGACTTCGATCGTGGGAAAGTAGCGGGCGTAAAATTCCAGCCAGTGCTCGGGCGGCAAATCCGTGGGGTAAAAGCTGCCGCGCCATTCCTCAAAGCTCCACGCGCAGGCCCCGAGGCGGATTTTTTGCTGTGCGGTGAGATTCAAATTCTACTCCTGCTCTATTTGACCTTGGAGCATGATCACGAGGACGCGCATGAGCAAGAGCGAGTAACTTGACGCAGAGAGCAAAATTCCTTACCCTGCCGACGCGATGAAACCTCCCATCAGCACCCTTTTGCTACTGGCTGTTCTCTGGTTTGGCTGCGCCGAACCGGCCCATTCGGCCGTGGTTTTCCGTGCCGGGGAGAAGGTGAAGGCTCGAGCGCCGGGCGAAGAGGAAATGAGCGGCAACGCGCAGCAACTTTTCTCCAACGCGCAGGATGCGGAAAGGGGCGGTAACTACAAGGGCGCGATCAAAATCTACCGCACGCTCGTGCGCCGTCATCCGCGCGATACGCTGGCCGCCGGCTCCGTTTTCCGCATGGCGCAGTTGCAGGAACAAATACACGATTATCTGAATGCGGCGCGATCCTACGCCGTGTTGACTGAGAAATTTCCGAAGAGCGAGCGTTTCAATGAAGCGATCGAGTCGCAATTCCGCATCGGCGAAATGTATCTGGCCGGCCGCAAAAAAAAGATTTTGGGCATTCCCGTGAAAGCCTCGATGGATGAGGCAGCTGACATTTTTTCATCCATCGTTCGCAACGCGCCTTATGGGAAACTGACGGCTCGCGCGCAGTTCGGCATCGGCCGCGCGCGTGAAAAGCAGGGCTCGAACGAAGCGGCGCTGGCCGCGTACCAGGCGGTCGTGGAAAAATTTCCGGATGATCCGCTCGCGGCTGATGCTCAGTACCAGATCGGTTATATTTGGTCGAAGGTGACGCGCTCCGGCAGTTACGATCCGGCGGCGGCGAGCAAGGCGAAGACTGGCTTTGAAGATTTTCTTTTCCGCCATCCCCGCAGCGAGAAGGCGACGCAAGCGCGCGAGAATCTGCAGGGGCTCGAGCACAAACAGACGAGCACGTCGTTTGAAATTGCGAAGTATTACGACAAACAAAAAGCGTATCGCGCGGCGGCGATTTATTATAACGAAACCATTCGCCAGCAACCCGCCTCGGTCGAAGGGGAGCGGGCGAAGAAACGGTTAGGCGAGTTGCGCGCGAAAGTCGGCGAGGCCGCTTTGCAGCCGCCCGCGGTCACAGCAGCAGCAGCGAATAGGAAGAAAAAAACAACCGCACCTCCGCAGGGCGAGTCCGGCGGGCCGGCCATGCGGGCTTCGCCTAACGACATCGCGCCGCTGCCTCCGCCCGATCTCGATTTGTCCTTGCCGCCCCCGGCGTCCCTTCTGCCTGATCCGACCAGCGCGCCCGGCTCGTCATCGACTGATACCTCCGCATCGCCGACCCCAGCCCCCAGTCCGGAAGCGACGGCCTCGCCGGAGTAGTGAAAAAAATTCTCGCTACTTTTTTGCTGCCGCTGCTTTTGAGCGGATGCGCCGGCTACCAGCTCGCGGGGACCAAGCCGAATTATTTGCGCGACATTCACACCCTGGCGGTGCCGATTTTTCGCAATGAGACATTGCTCCCGCGCATCGAAGCGCTGATCACCGGTACGGCAATCAAGCAATTCCAGCAGGACGGCACTTTCCGTATTACCACCGGGGAAAAAGCCGACGCGATTTTGAAAGGTGAAATCGTGGCCGTCACCCGCTCGCCGGCGCGCTCGGTGCGCGGGAATGTATTAGCGACGACCGAATTCAATCTGCAAATGCGCGTGCGTTATACCCTGATCGGGCGGGACGGAACGGTCCTGTCCGGCCCGGCCGAGGTGGCTGGCGCGACCAGTTTCTTCGTCGGCGCGGATGTGAATACGGACGAGCGCCAGGCGTTGCCGCTGGCGGCGCAGGAGTTGGCTACGCGTCTGGTCAGCCAGTTGAGCGAGGGTTGGTGATGCCCCATAAAGGCGAGAAAAAGCTATGGAGCATTCTCAACGACAAGCTGGATATGCTGCGTGCCAGCAATCGCCTGCCTGAGGCGCTGCGCGTCGCCCAAACCGCGCTTGCTCTCGCGCAACGCGCCTTTCCGCCGGGCGATTTGGGAATCATCCGCAGTCTCGACGCCATAGGTCAGTTGCATGATCAGATGGGCGATCGCGACGAGGCCAAACCGTATCTGGTGAAATCGCACGCCCTGCTGGAGAAGATCGAGCCACCCGATCCACGCGCGCTTTTTCGTTCCACCCGCCGGCTGGCCTTTCTCAGCGATCACCTCGGCGAGACGGAAGCAGCCATCGGCTACTACGAAAATGCGATCGAATCCGGTACGCAAATAGCGGACCTGCCCTACTCCGAGCTCGGCACGATGTTGAATAACCTCGCGCTCATTTATCGCAAAACCGGGCGCCAAAAAGCGGCGGAGCCGCACTACCTGCGGGCGCTCGAAATTTACGAAAAACAGTTGGGGCCGGAACATCCCGACGTTGCCTCGGTGTTGAACAACCTCGCGGTCTTTTACACGAACGAGCGGCGCTTTTCCGAAGCAGAAAAAGCGCACCAGCGCGCTCTGGCCATTCGTGAGAAAATCCATCCGCCTACGCATCCCGACATTGCCCAGTCCAAATGCAATCTCGCGGTCGTTTATCATTCCAACGGTGATTACGCGCGCGCCTCCGAGCTCTACCGCGCCTCGCTTAAAGTGTGGGAGGACGCCACCGAAAAGCCGCCGGAAGATTACGAGACCGTCGCCTCGAATTATGCTGATCTCCTCCGCTCGTTAGGCAAAGCGCGCCAGGCCAACCAGCTGGAAGAGCGCGCGCGAAAAAAGCGGCGGCAGTAAGTTTTGCATCGCGGCCACGTTGCTTCTAAATTCGCGTTGTGCTTGAACTGGAAGTCTATGCGGCCGGCGTGCGCGATCTCGATAAAATCCTCGAGCTGGATCATCAACTCGATGCCATCCCGGGCTTACGCTATAAAGTGGATCGCAATCACGACATCGTTTATCTGGAACTGGAAGCGCCGAGCGTGACCTTTCGCGAAATTCGTCTCATCTTTCGCAAGCTCGGATTCGAGCCGCGCTTCGTCGGCGCCATTCCGCCGGAGCTGCGCCCGAAAACTAAAACGCAATTGTTAGGCGCCTAACGAACTCCGTGGCGAGTTCGCGTTAATCGTCCGCGCCGATGTTCGCTCGCTTGTTCACCGCGCTCGGCGGACCAGTCGTTTCCTTTTTCACCCACCTCGGTGAGGTCATTGTGCTCGCCGGTGAAACGTTCAGCTCGATCGTTGCCCACAAAATCCGCTGGCGTTTGTTCCTCAATCAAGTGGTCGAAATCGGGTTGCGCTCGCAGTTGGTCGTCGTCATCACCGGTGCCTTCACGGGTGCCGTCTTCGCCGCGCAGACTTTTTTTCAATTCAACAAGCTCGGCATGGGTTCAGCCGTGGGCGCGGTCGTTTCCGTGTCCGTCTGCCGCGAGCTCGGGCCGGTGCTGACCGCTCTTATGGTAACGGGCCGCGTCGGCGCCTCGATGTCGGCTGAAATCGGCACCATGAAAGTGACGGAACAGATCGACGCTTTGCGGGCGCTGGCGGTGCACCCCGTCGATTACCTTGTCGTCCCGCGCACGCTTGCCATGATGGTGTCGATGCCGCTACTCGTGGCCGAATGCATCGGGGTCGGCATCGTCGCCGGCTATTTTGTCGCGATCAATCTGCTCGACGTCAACGGCACCTACTACGTCGCGAACATGGTACGCTGGACGCAAATGCGCGACATCATCATGGCGCTCTCGAAAGCATTTTGTTTTGCGTTACTCATCGTTTTCATTAGTTGCCACAAAGGCCTAACGACACGGGAAGGCGCCGTCGGCGTCGGCCAAGCGACGACCGAAGCCGTGGTGGATTCCTCGCTCGCCGTGCTCATTTTCAATTTCTTTCTCACCATGGCGCTGAACATTATTTTCCCGGCAGGCTATCAGTGATGCCGGCGACGATCACCAATGCAGCCATGATCGGAGTGCGTGGCCTAACAAAGAAAATTGGGCGCCAGCAAATTTTGCGCGGTATCGATCTCACGGTCGCGAAAGGCGAGACGCTGGTTATCATCGGCCGGAGTGGCGGTGGCAAAAGCGTCCTGCTTAAGCATCTCGTCGGGTTGATGCAACCTGATGCCGGCGAAATCTGGATCGACGGCGAAAACATTCGCGGGCTGAGCGAACGCAAGCTGGCCGTGATCCGGCGCAAAGTCGGAATCCTGTTCCAAGGCGGCGCGCTCTTTGACTCAATGACGGTCGAGGAAAACATCGCCTTCCCCTTGCACGAAGCGGGCGAGCGCAATCCGAAAGTCATTCGCGAAAAAGTGAGCGAGATGCTCGAAGTGATCGAGTTGGAAGGGCAGCAAAAAAAGATGCCGGTTAATTTGAGCGGCGGAATGAAGAAGCGCGTCGGCCTCGCGCGCTCGATCATTCGCCGGCCTTCATGTGTGCTCTATGATGAACCGACCGCCGGGCTCGACCCGGTCGTTTCCGACAGCATCAATCGCCTGATCCGCCGTTTACAGGAGCGGTTTCATGTGACGAGCATCGTGGTGACGCACGACATGAAGAGCGCGCTTCATCTCGCCGACCACATCGCGTATCTGCATGAAGGGCAGATTTATTTTTACGGCACGCCGCGCGAGTTTGAGCTCTCGTCCGATCCGCTGCTGCAAGATTTCCTGCTCGGCCGATCCGTTCGTTAGGCGCAGCCGAAAACTTTGCGGACTGGATTCTCGATCAGTCGGGAAAGCCGTGTAATTTAATGAGCATATGAACCGGAGCGAAAGAACAGTCGAACTGAAGGTCGGCGCGTTTGTCTTCATCGGCTTGGCCGTGCTGGCGGCGCTGGTCATTCAATTCGGCCGCGTTGGTGAGGGATTCAAAACCTACTACGCTCTGACGGTCCGGTTTCCGGATGCGAGCGGCCTGCTCAAGGGTTCCGATGTGTTGCTGGCGGGTGCGAAAATCGGCCGCGTCTCGGGCGGGCCTCGGCTCGTTCAATCCGGCCAGGGCGTGGAAGTGCCGCTGCGGATTTTTGATTACGTGAAGGTTCCTGCCGGCAGCAAATTCACGGTCGGGAGTTCGGGATTGCTCGGCGATCGTTTCGTCGCCGTGACGATACCGCCCGGTCAGCCGAGCGCGTATGTGGCCAAGGAATCCGTCATTGAGGGCACCCGCGAAACCGGCCTGGATGATCTCACGCGCGAAGGCGGTTTCCTGGTCAAGGATCTGCGCAACGCTGTGCAGAACGTCAACAGCACGGTCAGCCGGCTGAATGAGCAGGCGCTCTCGCCTGACAACATGCAGAATCTAAAAGCGAGCATCGGAAACTTGAACACCGCGACCGCGGCCCTGGCGGAGTCATCCAAGAAATTGGATGGCGTGATTGAGAAAGCCGACGCGACGATGGGCTCGGCGAAAAAAGGCGCGGACGAAGTGCAGGTCGCGGTGGGCGATGCGCGAAAGATGATTCAAAGCGCAACCGGCGTCATCCGCGAAGCGACCAACGGCAAAGGCCTGCTGGCGGCGTTGTTGACCAATCAAGATCTGGCCAAAGATTTGCGTGCCCTCATCAGCAATCTGCGCGCGCACGGGATTCTTTTTTACCGCGATAGCGCGGCCAAGGCCGAAGCACGCGCCGCGGCCGAACGCGAGCAAAACCCCGCGCCGCGCAAACCCGGAGCACGCCGATGACATCGCTGATGACGGTCAATCTGCTGCGGCTGCTGTTCTTACTTTCTGCGTCGCGATCAAGGGCATCATCTCAGCGGAAGTGCGCGGCTCGGCTATCCTGGCATGCTTATCGGTGCCGTTTTCGCACTCCTCATCACTCTGGCAGACGGATTTTTGAAAGGGTTTTCGTTGCGGGCGGTTCCTCCGCGACCTTCGGGCTGCTGCTCGGTCTGTTTTTCGCCAACCTCCTGATCGCTTGGTTTTGCGGAGTTAAAAAACCAGGCTGGCTCCCGCGCTCGAAATAATAACGCACCGTTTTTCCCATCTTAGATCGCAGGAGGTTCTTCACCGCGTTCGGCAAAGTATTGCTCAAGAAAAATCAGGTCGCCTGCATCCTTGGCTCGTCGCGTCGGCTTTTTCGTTCGCCAGAGGAGGCGCGGGGAGGCGAAGGGAATCGGCACACCTTGCACTTCTCGGATGACGATTTCCTTTGCCGCTTCGGCATATTCAATTCCGCAGGCCGACTTCATGAGATCGACGACAACTTCGTCCGCGACACGAACCACCGTGTATTGCGAAATCTCGCCCGGTTTGAGTTCGCGCACTGCCTTGTCCGGGAAAACTTCCAACGCTTTGTAAATGAGCGCCTCATTCGCAGGGGCCGTATCGACCAGCAGATCAATGTCCACGGTCGTGCGCGGATAGAGACCGTAGATCACAGCAAACCCGCCGATCACCACATAGCGCGCGTCGAGTTCATTCAGGCGCTGACAAAGCGCAACCAGGTCTCGCTCCTCCGGTGCCCGCGGCGTTAATTCGCAGCCGCGTTCTTCACCAGCATCTTCATCATCCATGCATCGGCTTCTTCTTGGGAATGAAAACGGTAAACGCCCTTGGGACATAACGCTCGCCCCATGGTTCGATTGGCCTGGTTCGCCAGCCGCTGCAAACCGTCTGCGTATTTCGCGGGTTCTTCTATCGCTCGGCGGCCAACGGTCTTGCCGATCTTCTCTTCCACGTTGACGACGGTTTTCACGAATTAAAGCATCGCATGGCGGAAATCGCGCTGCAATCGTTAGTGCAAGCCCACCGCCTCCCGCACGCGTGACATCACTTCATCAGCAATGGCATTCGCGCGCTCGGCCCCGCGGGTGAGAACTTCGTCGATGTAATTTGCGTCGCTCAAAATCTCCGCGCGCCGTTTTCGCATCGGCTCGAAATATTCCCACAGCTTTTCGAACAACTGCTTCTTGAATTCGCCGTAACCCGTTCCGCCTTTTTGAAATCGTTCCCGCATCTCCGCGACTTCATTCGCTGAATCAAAGAGCGAATAGAGTTGGAAGATCGTCGATTCATCCGGATTCTTCGGTGCTTCCACCGCCTCGGAATCAGTCACGATGCTCATCACGCGTTTCCGCGTTTCCTTTTCTTCGCCGAAGATGTCGATCGTGTTGCCGTAGCTCTTGCTCATCTTTTGGCCGTCGATCCCCGGCACCACTTCTGTGGCTGCCTGAATGCGCGGCTCGGGCAGCTTGAACAACTCGCCGAACGTTTCGTTCATCTTCACCGCTAGATCGCGCGTGATTTCGAGATGCTGCTTTTGATCTCTACCAACCGGCACGATATCGCTGTCGTACATCAGAATGTCGGCGGCCATCAGCACCGGGTAGCTGAACAAGCCGACGGAGGCTGGCAGGCCGCGCGCGAGTTTGTCTTTGTACGAGTGCGCGCGTTCGAGTAGGCCGGACGGCGCGACCGTGGACAAGATCCAGGCCAGCTCCGTCACTTGGGGGACATTGCTTTGCAAGAAAAGCGCTCCGCTATCGGGATCGAGACCACAGGCGAGAAAATCGAGCGCGACTCTTCTCGAATTTTCGCGCAGCACTTTCGGATCGCGCAGGCTGGTTAGCGCGTGATAGTCAGCGACGAAATAAAACGCCTCACCTTCGGCTTGCAGCGCAATCGCTGGCCGCATCATGCCGAAATA
>JBDUCP010000071.1:0-8425 GCA_040003405.1 Verrucomicrobiota bacterium | reverse complement strand
CTTGGCAATGAACTAGCGAAGTATTTAGCGCAGGTTCGGAACGTTAACTACACCCCGGACCTACGCCCTTACGCGCACACCGCAGTCGGCGTTTCGAAAGGAATTAGAGCTTGAAAAGCGCGGTGATAAGGAGCGGGCCAACGGAATCACTGTGTTGGTGAATAATTCCTAGAAGCATCATGTTCATCATTGATGGTTCGCAGCGTGGCGATCACGCGGGCCGTTTAGACGTTGCTGCCACTCCACTTTAACTTCTGGCGAACCACATTGAAGAACGACACGCCGGGCAGTGAGGCCAGCGGCAATACCCGGCCGGATTTCCGGATCTCCACGATGGCGCCGGCTTCGAGGTGCAGCGGTTCCCGCCCATCCACTGTCAGGAAAATGGGATACCCTCGCTCGCTCGCTTCGATCTCGATGACGGCACCTTCATCGACAATGATGGAGCGGTTGGTGAGAACGTGGGGACAGATCGGCGTGATCACAAATGCGCCCGAGTCCGGCGCCAGGATCGGTCCCCCGGCCGAGAGCGAATAGGCGGTCGATCCCGTCGGCGTGGCGACGATCAAACCATCGGCATTGAATTCAGTAAGTGGCTCGCCGTTCACACGAGTCTTCAATCGAATCAGACGCGACACTTCTCCGCGGCTAAAGACGGCATCGTTCAGGCCCGTCATGGTCATGGCCTCCTTCCCCTTGGTTTTCGCTGTCACTTCCAGTAAGGTGCGATCGCTGAAAACCATCTCGCCGTCAGTGATGCACCGAACGGCTTCGGCGTAGGTCGAAGAATTGGCGCACGTCAGGAAACCAAGCGAGCCCACGTTGATTCCGAAGACGGGTTTGATGACCTCGGCCAAATGCCCGACCACATGAAGAATAGTTCCATCGCCGCCCAGCACGACCAATAGATCCGCCTGTCGGCCGAGGTCCGCGATGGTGCAATCCGAATGCTGGCCAAGGAGTGCCGCGGTGCGCGCCTCTAAGAGCACCGTAAGATCAAGGCGCGCGAATTCCCCGCTAATGGCGCGCGTCAATTCAACCACGCCGCTTTTGCGAGTGTGTGCGATCAGGCCAATTTTCTTCGGACGCATATGAAAAATTCCTGGTTGCCGTCAGCGCCGGTGATGGGAGAGCGCACCAAACCAATGACAGTGTGACCGCCATTTGCAACGAAGTCGCGAATCTTCGTCTGTGCTTTTTCGTGGAGCGCGGGATCACGAACGATTCCGCCGTGCGCCACCTCTGCCGCCTGGAGCTCAAACTGCGGTTTGATGAGCGCGAGGAGCAGCCCGTTAGGAGGTAGCAATTCGAAAACGTTCGGCAGGATCAAACTCAGCGAGATGAATGAGACATCGATCACCGCCAGGTCTATGCGCTCGGGAACATCGTCGCGAGAAAGATAGCGCGCGTTCATTCTCTCGCGTACGATCACACGCGGATCGTTGCGAATTTTCCAGGCCAGTTGTCCATGACCAACATCGATCGCATAGACTTTCGCGGCGCCGCGTTGCAGCAGACAGTCGGTAAATCCACCGGTGGAGGCACCGATATCGAGGGCGACCATTCTGGCGACTGAGACCTGGAAATAATCGAGCGCGCCTTCGAGTTTCAATCCGCCGCGGCCGACGTAGCGCGAACCGGATTCGACGAGCAACAGGGCATCGAACTGAACCAGGTCAGAGGATTTGCTCGCGACCCGAGTGCCGATCTTGACCTCACCAGCCATGACCGCGCGCTGCGCCTGTTCGCGACTGGGGAAAAATCCTCGTTCGACCAGCGCAACATCCAGACGCAACCGCTTTGCCTTCATCGCTGACTTCGCTAACTACTCATGGGAGTTGTATTGCCGCAGAAGATTTTCGAGCGACGCCACATCTTCGGCCGAAGCGCGCCGCCGCTGATATTTTCGAAATACGATGTCTTTCAAGGTCACCAAATCATCCAGCGGCGGGCGCTCGTAATAGGTCCAATCCGATTCATCCGCGAACTTCGCCTGCAAGCGCCAAACACCTCCGAACTTCGTCGCGCGCACTTCGCGTTTCCGTCCCTCAGCATTTTTCTCCTTCCATATGTGTTGACTCCGCATCCGGCGGGAATCTTACATTAGCCGCTTGAAGGACGCAGCCAGATTGCTCGGTTATTTTGCCGCCACCGTATTTTTCGGGGCGCTCCTTGCGCCGCTTCTTTTTTGGAAGGTGCAATGGCTGGCCACACACGGATTCTTTCCTAACCTGGCCCATTATCGCTTCGAGGCATTCTTCCATCGCGCGGTGATGCTGGGAGCGATTGTGTTTTTCTGGCCCCTTTTGCGCGGACTTCGAATCAAGAATCGCAGTGATCTCGGTCTCGCTCCTAATTTGCATTGGCGGCGCGACGCCGGAATCGGATTGCTGATTTCTGCGGTTCCCCTGCTCTGCTGCGGCATTTTCCTTCTCGCGCTGAACGTTTATGGGCTGCGCGCCTCGGTGCACTGGCCCGCCATCGGTCAGGTCCTGCTCGCGGGGCTCTTCGTCGCGCCGATTGAAGAAGCGCTTTTTCGCGGATTATTCCTTGGCGTTTTGCTGCGCAGCAACCGGCCGCTGATCGCAACTTTGGCGAGCGCGGGAATTTTTTCGATCGTCCATTTTCTCAAAGCTCCGAATGAGACGAATATTGTAGTCACATGGGCATCGGGCTTTAATTCCATCGCGCATTCGTTCGCGCAATTCACCGAACCGATGTTGATGCTCGCCGGTTTCGCAACGTTGTTTCTTCTCGGCTGCATTCTGGCGGACGCGCGGTTGCGCACGCGCTCGCTCTGGCTGCCGATCGGTCTCCATGCCGGTTGGATTTTCGTGAGTGGCGCGTTTAATAAAATAGCGCATCAGCAAATGCTCGCGTTGCCCTGGCTTGGCAAAAATTTAACGATTGGTCTTCTGCCTTTATGCGTCGGTCTGATAAGCTGGGCGTTGCTCAGAATTTGGTTTAGTCATGTCGGCTCTCGCGCACATTAATCCGCTCGGCGCACTGCGTTCCCTTTTCTATCCCGCCTTGTGCGCCGTTTGCTCCGAGTCGGCTGGCGACGACCAATATCTTTGTGAAAAGTGCCAGCGCCGCGCCTCGCGCATCACGCCGCCGTTCTGCGCGAAATGTTCCGAGCAGTTTCCCGGCTCCATCACGCAGGAGTTTACTTGCGCGAATTGCGAGGGCCGCGCTTTGCATTTCGATTCCGCCGTCTCCGCCTATCGCAGCCGCGGTCTGGTGCGCGAGCTCGTCCACCAATTCAAATACGGACGGCAACGCTATCTGCGTCATCCCCTCGCCGCCTGGCTTGTCGAAACACTGGACGATCCGCGTTTGCGCGGTCGTCATTTCGATTGCGTTGTTCCCGTCCCGTTGCACAGCGCACGCGAACGCGAGCGCGGATTCAATCAAGCGACGCTCCTGGCCGAGCTGCTCTCGCAGCGCATAGCCGTGCCGCTGCGACCTGTGTTGGAGCGCATTCGTTACACCACCACCCAGACCGCGTACGATCGCGCCGAGCGCATGGAAAATTTGCACGACGCCTTTCGTTTACGAAAAAACGCGAACGTGCGAGAGTTGCACGTGCTTTTGATCGACGATGTATTAACGACCGGCTCCACCCTGAGCGAATGCGCGCGCGTGCTCAAAATGGGCGGCGCGATTTCCGTGCATGCGGCAACCGCGGCGCGCGCCTAACGACATGGCTATATTCAAAAGACCAGCGCTTAGGGCGCACGGCGGCAAGAAGCGCGAGATGCCGCAGGGTCTCTGGCAAAAGTGCCCCGGCTGCTCCGAGGTCGTGCACGAAATTGAGCTCGCGCAAAATCAGCGCGTCTGTCCGCGCTGTGATTATCATTTCGCTCAATCAGCCAAGGAAAGAATCGAAAATCTGCTCGATCCCGGGAGCTTCATCGAGCGCGATGCGGACCTGCAATCAGTGGACACCTTGCAGTTTCACGGCATGGCGACCTACAAAGATCGGCTGCGAAAATATCAAGGTATCACGGGCCTCGCGGACGCAGTCTTGAGCGGCCACGGCATCATCGACGGTTACAAAGTCGCCGTCGCCGTCATGGATTTTAGCTTCCTCGCCGCCACCATGGGCTCCGTCGTGGGAGAGCGCATCACCCGCGCGATCGAGTACGGCACGGCCAACCGTTGCGCCGTCATTATCATCTCCGCCTCCGGCGGCGCGCGCATGTACGAAGGCATGCTCAGCTTAATGCAAATGGCGAAAACGAGCGGCGCTCTCGCCCGGCACGCCTGCGAACGGCTCCCTTACATTTCCGTCCTCACCAATCCCACCACTGCCGGCGTCATGGCCAGCTTCGCCTCGTTAGGCGACGTTATCATCGCCGAGCCGCACGCGATGATTGGCTTCGCCGGCCCGCGCGTCATCAAGGAAACAACCCACCAGGATTTGCCGGAAGGGTTCCAGACCGCAGAGTTTTTGGAAGAGCACGGGCTGATCGATCTCATCGTGCACCGCAAAAAAATGCGCGCGCAGATTAGCCAGTTCCTCACCTACTTTTCCGCCACGCAGTGAGAGTGCAGGGGGCCCCGGTGAAAGTGGGAGGGGCCTCAGTGCCGCGACCTTTTTCCTACAAGGAGGCGCTCGCCTGGCTCTACGGCACCCAGCGCTTCGGCATCAAGCTCGGGCTGGAGAATATGCAGCGGCTCCTCCACGCGCTTCATCTTCCCGCGCCCGGCCCGCGCATCATCCACGTCGCCGGCACCAACGGCAAAGGCTCCGTCTGCGCCATGATCGATGCCATCAGCCGCGCCGCCGGCCATCGCACCGGCCTCTTCACCTCCCCTCACCTCGTCACTTTCCGCGAACGCATCCAGGTCGATGGCGCCATTATTTCCGAGAACGCCGTCGCCGCTGGCCTAACGAGCATCCGGCAGCTCGTCGCCGATTGGCAACCTCACCCGACCTTCTTCGAAATTACCACCGCCATCGCCTTGCTCCACTTCCGCGAACACGCTTGCGCCTTGCTCGTCCTCGAGACCGGCCTCGGCGGCCGCCTCGATGCGACCAATGCCGTCGCCTCCACTGTCGCCGTCATTACCCCGATCGCTTACGATCATCAAAGCTGGTTAGGCCACACTCTCGAAGAAATCGCCGGTGAAAAAGCCGGCATCATCAAAGCCAAAGCCCCCGTCGTTTCCGCCGTGCAAGAACCGGCCGCCGAGAAAGTGCTGCGCGTCCGCGCCGCCGAATGCGACGCGCCGCTCCAGTTCGTCAGCGACTGTTACCGAGAAACCCCACTCGCTCTCGCCGGGCTGCACCAGAAGCGAAATGCCGCGCTCGCCCTCGCCGCGCTGCGCTCAGCGAAGCTCGAGCTCGACGACACCGCCATCGCGCGCGGACTCGCCTCCGTCGAATGGCCCGCGCGTTTCCAACTCTGGGATACGCGCACCGTCATCGACGGCGCGCACAATCCCGCCGGCGCACACATCCTCAGCCAGACCTGGCGCGAGAATTTTGGTGACGCGCGTGCCACCCTGATTCTCGCCGTCCTCGACGACAAGGATGTCGCCGGCATTTGCCGCGCACTGGCGCCCATCACCGCGCTCGCCTTTCTCCCTCACATCCGCAGCGCCCGGGCCATGTCCCCTTCCCTTCTCCAACAAACGTTCCGCGAAGTCGCCACCGACATTCCCACATCCATCTTCCCCTCCTTCTCCGCCGCGCTGGAGCGAGCGCGCCAAACCTCATCCCCAGTTCTCATCACCGGCTCCCTGCATTTCGCCGGAGAAGCCCTCGCCGCGTTGCGCCGCGTCCCCGCCGCCTTCGAAGAATGCGCGCAGTGATTTGTAGACGAAGTCACCGCGGACCAGGCCGCCGCCTTTGCGCTACTTCTGCTCCAGAAGCGGCAGGTACGCTTCGTAATTGTCTTCTTTCATTCGCTCGACCGGAATGAAACGAAAGGCGGCGGAATTAAGAGTGTAGCGTACTCCACTGCGCGATTGGGGGTCGGTAAAGACGTGGCCAAGGTGGGCGTTGCTCCGTTTGGCGCGCACCTCCGTCCGCTGCATCTCGTGCGAATTGTCCGGGCTCTCGACCAGGAGATCCTTCGAGATTGGTTTGGTGAAGGTGGGCATGCCCAGACCACCATCGTATTTATCGAGCGAAGTGAAGAGTGGCTCGCCGGTAATGATATCTGCATAGATACCGGGACGATCATTGTTCCAGAATTCGTTTTGGAAAGGCATCTGAGTGCCGCTTTCACGCACGACATGGTATTGCTCCGCCTTTAAGCGGCGCTTCAACGTGGCGTCGCTCGGGATGGGCCGGTTCGGGTCAAAACCGGCGACGACCTTTACTTCTTGCTCGCCCAGAAAGAAGAAATAAATCCCCCCGGCCGCGAGCGCGAGCAGCACGGCGAGACCGATGTAAGTGCTGAGGGTGGACTTCTCATCGCTGGTTATTCGTCCCACGTACGGCTGATCGCTCATGACGTCAGTCAATCAGAGATTTGCCGCGTTCGGCAAGCTCGATTTCATTTATCCGAGACCAATAGGCGGAACATAGAAACGGCCCTGCGAGTATGGGAAAGCGGAAAACGCGTTTGTCCCGATCTTTGGCGCGAGCAATTCCTAAACAGCTAGGTCTGGAATAAGGCCAGGCTTTTTTATCTGTGTTTCATCTGTGCTCATCCGTGGCTAGGAAATATTTCTCGATTTCATTTCACCGCGGAGACCGCAGAGGACGCGGAGGTAGCCAAATCCGATTCTCCGCGTTCTCTGCGGTTAGATGACGGGATGCCGAATCACGTATTATCATAACGCTTCAGATGAACCCTTACGCGAAACCAAGGGAACGGAAAGTTGGCGTGCAGCGACCGAAGATTTCCCATCTTTCGCGCGCCGCTGACGCGCGGACGCGAAGCGAACGTCAGGTAGAGAAACAAGCAGTTGTAGCCGAGCGGCGCGCCATCAAGAAGTCAGCACGCCAGCATTTGAAACGTCAAATGCTCGCTGAGCTGGGTTAGCAGCCTACGAAGCATTTGTGAATTCTGCCGCCAGAGACAGCGGCAGCTACAGCGCGCTCGACGTTTCAATTCGCGGGAATAACGGCACGGGTTTACCGACGACATGCCCATCGGGCAAGCCGCCCCACTTCGCATCATCGAGGCGGAACCGCTCGTCGTTTCTGCTCAACTCCATCTTCCAATTCAACTGATCGAAAATTCCATGCGCCGCTTTCGGCAAAACCGGTGAAATCAAGATTGCAATGATGCGGAGGGATTCGCAAAGACTATAGAGCAAATTGGAAAGTTTCGTTTTTTGTGATTCGTCCTTAGCCATCTTCCAAGGTGCATCACGATCAATTATTTGATTGCATCGACTAGCCAAGAAGCTTGCAGCAGTTAGCGCAGCGTCAGCGCTGAATTTGTTTAACCAGTCGCCGTAATTCTTTACTACATCTGCGGCCTCGTCTTTAACGGTATTGCTCGTTGGATCGGAATCCGAGCGTTCGATCTGGCCGCTTAAGTATCGCTGAGTCATATTAAGGGAACGATTCAGTAAGTTGCCAAGATTGTTTGCCAAATCCGAATTGTAACGTTGGACAAGCAGGTCCTCCGAAAAGTCTGCGTCCTTGCCAGTCGCGATATCACTCATCAAGTAATACCGCAGCGCATCGTCACCGTATTTGTCGACAAGCGCGTCGGGATCAATCATGTTGCCGGCGCTCTTACTAATCTTCGTGCCACCGAGATTCCACCAGCCGTGGACGAGTAGCTGTGGCATAGCGTCATCTGGAAAGCCGAGCGCGTGCAGCATGATAAGCCAGTAGATGCCATGTGCGGGGATAAGGATGTCTTTGCCGATGACGTGGAGAGCAGGCCACTTATCGCGGAAGGATGAAGGCTGAAGCTCATAGGACACAGCAGCGGGATCATAGTCGATGAAGCTGATGTAGTTAGTTAAGGCATCGAACCAGACATAGGTAACGTAGTCCTTATCGAATGGGAGCTCGATACCCCAATCGAGCCGCGACTTGGGACGGGAGATACACAGATCGCCGCTGATCTTCTCGACTCCGTTGCGCAATTCGGTCTGACGATAGTCCGGGATGACGGCGTCTTTGCGGCCAGCAAGGTATGCTAACAGCCAGTCCTTGTGCTCGCTTAGCTTGAAGTAGTAATTTTCTTCTTCGCGAAATTCGACGGTCCCCCACTCCGGTCCAAACTCACCATCGGGGCCGCGCTCTTTGTCGGTCAGGAATTGTTCTTGCCGGACGCTGTAGTAACCAGCCTGCTTGTCCTTGTAGATCTCCTTTTCGTCCCACAACCGCTGGAGAATTCCTTGCACACACTTCTTGTGCACCGGATCGGTCGTGGCGGCCCAGCGGTCGTAGCGGACGTCGAGCTTGTCCCAAAGCGCTTTGACTTTGACCGTAATTTCATCGACG
>JBDUCP010000070.1:0-8434 GCA_040003405.1 Verrucomicrobiota bacterium | reverse complement strand
CATTCGGTCCAATCAATTACGCGCCTTCAACCATCAAGCTAACGCTACGTGCGGCGAGAGCGAGTTGGGCATCGTGCGTGAGAAATGTGGAGATCGTGCCAACGTTATCAACCAACCATAAAGCGGTAGCAAGATGGAGCGCATCCAACGTTCCAAGCCGAGTAAGAAAAGATTGTGATGCCCTGTTGAGAATTGCTCCATGCAATGGCACGAGCGCAATCCCGTCGAGTAATCCCTGCGCATCGCGAATCATTTGCGACACTTCATCATCGTCGATGCGACGATGGAGTCTTGTCCGGTCGATAAAACGGAATATTTCCACTCGCGCCAGGACGCTAGCATATGCGACGTCCCATGTTCCCCAGGTCGGCAAAGGCGCAGTCTCTTTGCGCAGCCGCCGCACCAGTACCGATGAGTCGAGGTAAACCGTCATCGCCGAAGGCGATCTGCCAATAGGTCGACAAGAGGATCAAAGTTGAGACTGATCCCTTTGATTTTTTTGAGCGATGAAACCGGTTTGCGCGCTGGAATAATCTGCAAGTCCGATACCTTTTCTTTCATTGGAACGATCCGGGCAATCGAATGGCGATGGGACGTCACCGTGATTTCCTTGCCCTTTCGCACACGATTCAGATACTGGCTCAGGTTGCTCTTTAGTTTCGCCACGCTCACAGTTTCCATGGCCATACTGTGACCTTATTGAGGCCAGAATGTCAAACCAGATCGCTCATACGGACTTAGCATTTCCGCGATCAACGTGTCGAATGCTAAGACAAGGATGAAATTATGGAGATTTCTTAATGTCTTCCCGTGCGCGCCAGCAGCGGCTCCCACCAACTACGATTGTTGACATACCAATCGACGGTCGCGGCGAGACCTTCTTGGAAATTGTGCAGCGGTTTCCACTTCAGCTCGCGCTGCGCAAAGGATGAATCGATCGCGTAACGCCGGTCGTGCCCCAGCCGGTCGGTCACGTAGCTGATCAGACTCTCGGGTTTGCCGAGTTGCCGCAAAATCGCTTTCACCGTGTCGATGTTCGGCATCTCGCTGTCGCCGCCGAAATTATAGACACCGCCTGGTTTTCCCTCGAAGAGCGCGGCCACGATTCCGGCGCAATGATCTTCCACATGAATCCAATCGCGCACGTTCAAGCCGTCGCCGTAAACCGGCAGCGCCTGGTCGCGCAGGGCGTTGATGATCATGAGCGGGATCAATTTTTCCGGAAACTGATACGGGCCGTAGTTATTTGAGCAGCGGGTGACGATGACTTCCTGGTCGAAGGTCTTGTGACAGGCCAGCGCCAGCAGGTCGGCTCCAGCCTTGCTCGCGGAGTAAGGCGAGCTCGGCTCGATCGGCGACTGCTCGGTGAATTTCCCGGTCTCGCCTAACGAGCCATAGACTTCATCGGTCGAGATCTGGACGAAGCGCCGCACGCCGTGGCGCCGGGCGCAATCGAGCAGGATGCTGGTGCCGACGACATTGGTGTGAATGAAATTCTGCGGCGAGTTAATGCTGCGATCGACATGCGACTCGGCGGCGAAATTCACGACCGCGTAAAAAGAATGCTCGGTCATCAAGGCATCCATTTGATCGGCATTCGCGATATCAGCTTTGAAGAACTCATAGCGCTCGCCATGTTCCTCGGCGACGCCATCGAGGTTCGCGAGATTCCCGGCATAGGTCAGCACATCGACATTGCTGACCGACGCGGGCTTGTAATGTTCCAAAATATACCGAATAAAGTTGCTCCCAATGAAGCCACAGCCACCGGTCACGAGAATGCGCATCGCTGCGCGTACTAGCAGCGGAGACGCGACGGCGCTAGCGGATTCTCCCACCTCCGGCGCGCGGATCGATTCTTTCATCGACGGCGTGGCGAAAATGGATTGGACGCCGTGGATGATCATCGCGCTCGGCGCGTTCCTGCGGCTGCTGGTGCTGGCCATCAAGCCGCCGCATTTCGACGAAGGGATCAACGGATGGTTCGTCGATCAAATGGTCCGGAACGGTTTCTACCGCTACGATCCAACAAACTACCACGGACCGCTCCACTTCTACGTTCTCTTCCTTTCGCAGACCCTGTTCGGTCGCAATCTTTGGGCGCTGCGCATGCCGGTGGTGCTGGTTAGTATCTTCTGCGTTCACCTTGGCTTGCGCTTCGAGCCGTTCGTCGGTCGCCGCGTTAGTCGACTTGCCGCGCTGGCCATGGCTATCTCGCCCGCTTTTGTCTTTTACGGACGCTATTCAATCCACGAAGTCTGGCTCCAGCTCTTCTCCATGCTCTTTATCTTTGGCCTGCTCGGTCTCTGGCAGCGTGGCACCCGCAACTATCTCTGGTATGCCGGCATGGGTCTCACCGGCATGATCCTAACCAAGGAGACTTATATTATCCACGTTGGTTGTGCCGTAGTCGCGCTGCTTGTCACCTGGATATCTCATATCCTAACACCCGCGACTGAGTGCAAGCGAGCCCGCCAGACATGGGATTACGTTGACCTCTTGACGGTGGTCCTGGCCGGTATCGCCGCGCTGATCTTCTTCTACTCTGGCACGTTCTTAAACTGGGGCGGCGTCAGCGGACTTTACAAGACCTTTGCCACCTGGTTCAAGACCGGAAGCAGCGGCAGCGGGCACGAGAAGGCGTGGTGGTATTGGCTAATGCTAATCTCGCGTTACGAAGCGCCGGTGCTGCTGGGTCTTATCGCCTGTTGCTTCTGCCAATTTCTCAAGAGCATTAACTTGCGCTACCTCGCCATCTACGGCGTCGGCACCCTCATCGCCTATAGCATCGTCCACTACAAGACGCCCTGGTGCATCATTAGCATCATCTGGCCGCTGCTCTTTCTCTTCGGCGCGCTGGCGGTGCTTGTGCCGGCGAACTACAGACGATTCACCTATTTCATTATCGGGGCCGCGCTTTTCGTCTCCCTCGTTTGGTGCATTGCCCTGAATTACTTTTGGTTTACCAAGGATACCGAACCTTATGTTTACGTGCAGACCTATAAGGACATCAATAAGCTCACCAAACCGTTGCTCCGACTGGCCAGACGCAATCCCACCTACTACCAGTTAACCGGTCACCTCCTCCGCACCAGCACCTATCCTTTCCCCTGGATTCTGGGTGACTTTACCAAAATAGGCTATTACGAACATGATAACTCCCCCGGGAATTTTGATGCCGATTTTTTGATCGTGCAACAGGACCGAATCGCGGAAGTGGAAGCTAAACTGCAGGGAAGCTACTTCACCGATTCCCTGACCATTCGTCCCTATCAGGATGCCTCCAAACTCTACTTAAGCGCGAAGGTTTTCCAATCATTCTTCCGCGACCGCACACCCGATTTTACCGGCAAAGGGGCGCATTAGCCGAAAGCAAATGGGATACAAATGGCTCTCCGCGGGGTTGACCTTCGTCAACGCTTCGACCATCGCCGGCCTTCTGCTCGGCATTGCCTTTCATGGCCTAAGTTTTCCCGGTGCGGTTTTTTCCATTTGGATGGGTTTGGGCACGGCGACGCTCGCTTACTTAGCCACCTATCATCCTCCTGCCCCCGCGAACGCATCGCGTTCGGCGCGCAACTATAGTTCTATCTGGCTCTGGCTGGTAGTAGCCGGCTTCGCCCTGTTTGCTTTGCGCTCCTTCTGCTGGCTCCTCTTTATCCAAGGGAACGAGCTAAAGATCCAATCGCCGAATAACCTGGGCGACCTGGCCCTGCACCTTACCTACATTAACAACTTCGCCAGCGGCGTCGCTCTTTGGCCAGACAATCCCATCTATGTCTTCAGTAAGATGCGTTATCCCGCGGGTATCGATCTCTTCAACGCCTTGTTCGTTACTCTCGGCTTCAACCTTACCCGCAACTTGATCTGGACTGGGCTAGCTGCATCCGCCGCGACCTGTTATGCCTTCTACAAATGGGGCGGCGCATTCGGTATTGCCGGCTTTCTTTTCAATGGCGGTCTCGCTGGCTATTACTTCGTTCAGAAATCTCATTTCCTGGGTTATCAAGGGGACAAGACGATTGCCTGGAAGAGCATTCCCTTAACTATGTTTGTCACCCAGCGGGGACTGCTTTACGCCATTCCCGCAGGACTCCTGCTCTTGTGTCATTGGCGATCGATCTACTTTGCGAAAAAGGATGCCCATTTCTCCAAAGGTATCCTTCCTTTCTGGCTGGAGCTCTCCCTTTACGCCTCCATGCCCTTGTTCCATGTCCATACTTTTCTTGCTCTTAGTGTTGTCCTACTCTTCTTTTTCCTGTTGGGTGATCGCGATGCGCGCAAGCGACTGGCGTTGCTAGTCGGCAGCGCATTACTGCCCGCGACCTTCTTCGTCTGGCTCGTGACCGATAACCTGCACGCCGGCTCCGTCCTAAAATGGCAGCCGGGATGGGTGCAACATAATGGCGACTTCGCTCTGCCCTTCTTCTCCTTCTGGCTGCTGAACTTCGGCGTATGGGGGCCGCTGGTCGCGTTGCTTTTTGCAGTTTCTGCCTGGATAACTTGGAAACACTTTCGACAACCTGAGTTTCGCCTGCAACAGAGCGTCGCCTTCCTATTGCCGGCTGCAGCTATCTTTCTCCTCGCCTGGTTGGTTAAAACGGCGCCTTGGGAATGGGATAACATCAAGCTTCTCATTTGGGCCTACTTTATCGTTCTGCCATTTCTCTGGAGCGAACTAATTGTGCGCTGGCCCTATCCCGTGCGGTTAACGGTTTGCGTTATCCTGTTTAGCTCTGGCATCCTTACTTTAGGCGGCGCCCTGGGTACGCGCACACCGACTTATACGATGGCTGATCGCGCCGAACTTGACTCGGTAGGAATGGTAGTAAAGAAGCTCCCGATCGAAGCAAGGTTTGCCGCCTTTCCCACCTATAACCATCCGCTGCTCCTGCAAGGACGCAAAATGGTAATGGGTTACCCCGGTCATCTCTGGACTCAAGGATTTGACTACTCTAAAACATCCGGGACGCTTACTACCCTAATGCAGGGTGCATCGGGATGGAGAGAAGCGGGGCGCGCACTCCACGCCCGTTACTTATTTTGGGGGCGCGAAGAAAAACTGAACTACGCTCAAAGCAAGCACCCCTGGGAAAAGGAGGCGAAGCTAATTGTCACGGGCGCGTGGGGCGCGATCTACGACCTCGAATCCCCGCCCTAGACCAGCGGCGCCATGGTTCGTCAGTAAGTGGGGCGGCGACGACGGAGGCGGCGGCAAATCGAGCACGAGCTGCCGCACTTTCGTTTTCTGCGCGACGAAATAGGGCACGCCTCGAGCACTATCCAGCTCGCGTCGGTGGATAAATGCGACAAATTTTTTGTCCGGATGATCGCTCAAGGATGCGGCAATCTGCTCGGCTGCGAATTGCGGCAGCGCAACTTCGGACGACAGACCAACGGTGTCGGGCGGACGCAAGGCGAGCTGTCGCACGCCGAAGCTCTGCGTCTCGCGCAGAAAAGCCCGGCAGTTTTCCCGCTCACGCACGCTCCCGGCAAAATGAATCTGCACCATAAACTTGTCGTTCGAAATCTCCCGACTTCGCCATTGCTCGAGCAACGGCTGTTGTTCACCGCCGATTAAGTCCCAGCCGAGCGCGAACGAGCCGCCGCTCCGACGCAAGGCCGCGAGAAATTTCCAGGCGGGTTCGGATGCAACCGGAGGGCCTAGTAGTTCAGTCGGAAAATAAAATATTTCCGCCTGCTGAATGAGCTCGGCAAAGTACTGATCATTTTGCGGCGCGGCCGGCGATTCCAAGGCGGCACGTTTCGGCAAAGGCGGCTGATTGGAGAAGAAACTACAGCTCGCTGACGCGCCAAAGAGCACGCACAGTGAGGCGCGAAAAAGGCGCGCCCGGAAAAATCGCATCATCACGATTCCCGCTGTGCTTGCACCCACAAATCGCGGCCCGCGCGTCGATGTTCCGCGGACGCCATCCCGCGCCAGCGCCTACGCGTGCGCCAGCCGGCGGCAAAAATACGCCCGCCAATGGCAATGGTACGGCGCCAGGTAACACCTGATACTTTTTGCTGGCCAGCCAGCCGCGGCCGCTCGCTCGCTTGCACTTCGCAAATGGCCGCGCCCAATTTCGCCGCTGCCACTTGCGCTTCGATCGTCCAGCCAAATGTTTTCTCACGCGGCGCGATCGCTTCGAATAAATCGCGCCCGATTAAGCGCAGGGGCGCGAGATCGGTAAACCAGCGGCCGGCCAACACCCCACACCAGAGCGCGAGCGCAAAATTAGCGATGACGTGTGACAGGCGCATGATGGGCCAGTTGCTCAGCCGTCCCGTCCGCGCGCCGAGGACAAAATTGTAACCCTGCTCGCAAGCCGCGACGAGCGTGGACACATCGCGCGGCTCGCTCGCGCCGTCGCCGGCAAAAAAAATATACGCGCCGACCGACGGCGCCGTCTGCTTGAGCAAATCGATCGCCCGCTGGCAGCCGTAGCCGTAGCCGCGCGCGGAAGTTTCGGCGACGAACACCGATCGTTGCCGCGCGATTATCGCTGTCGCATCTGACGAGCCATTGACACCGACGGCAACGACGAATTTTTCCGGATCGATCACGCCTAACAACTCATCGAGTACGAGACCGATCGATTCTTCCTCATCACACGCGGGGATGATGATGGCGAATCGCGGGGATAGTGTTGATTCCATGATTTCCATTTAGAGGAGAGCTTTTTCCAACGTTAATCCGTCGCTTCGCTCAGAATGATCTGACCTTCCGCAACCGCCACACCATTGACGCTGGCTTCGACTTTAAACTGTACCAAGGCTCCTACCTGCGCCAATTTTTCAGCGCGCAGAATCACGCGCTCCTCCGGCCGCACCGCCCGCAAAAACTTCATCGAACGAATAGCCGACAAAAGAAAAGACGGCGCCTTTTCCGCGTAGCCCGACGCGGCTGCGATGCCCGCTGTTTGCGCAAGAGCCTCGGTCAGAATCACACCGGGCACGAGCGGGTTGCCGGGAAAATGACCGGCAAACATCGGATCGTCGCGCGCAAATGAAGTTGCCGCTTCCGCGGTTTGCCCCGGATCGCAGCTGACCAATTCGCGCACGAACACAAACGGCGCGCGGTGTGGCAAGTTACCGAGGTGATCCGTCACTCGGCCCTATCCATTGACAAAGTAAGTGAATTTCCAACTAGCATTCACGCGCCGGATGCCAGCCCGGTAACCGTCATAATGCAACGACTCGTCGGCAAACTGCGGCGGCGCGACCCAGTATTCCCCTTTCTGGAGGCAGCGTTCCGTCATGATGCCTTGAAGGTCGGGCCATAGATTATGTAAGTCCCAAAACTTGAAGACACTGTCTCCGGACCTTTCCGGATTCAGACTATAGCCAAAATTCTCGGTCATCATGGAAGCCAGCGTGGTTAGGTCGTGCGTTTTTACCGCCTGACGCAACCGGCCAGGTTTGGCAGGCTTGTCGGCGGCGGCTTTTTTATCCTTGGCCGATTTGGAATGGAACATCTCGTAACCGCTGAAAAGAAGAGCGAAAGCGAGCTGGAAAGGAGCTATTTTTTTCATGGCGCCTTATTCTCTGTCACGTTTGCCGGCCGGACTCAAGGTTCCAATTACGCGCTGCCGCGCCTGTCGCCGAAATGGGTGCGCGACAAAGACCCAGAAGATCGTGCTGATCAGGTCAATGAATCGAGCAGGAGGGCTCGTTAGGCGAAGCGGGCCCTGGCGCAGCGCCGCAAAAACATTTTCGATCGTCAGCTCCGCCGGAGGCGCGATGCTCGTGTAATTGCTGCCAAAGGCATGCAGCCGGTGCGCGTCAGACGTAGCAATCAGGGGTTTGTGAAAGCGGGCCGCCACTTCTATGGCGCGGCGATTCGGATCAAACAAACGACTCCAAAAATGACAGAGCTCAATGGCATCAAAACAATCGATGTGTTGCAGCAGCTTCTCGCCGATGGAGGCGCCAAGCACGTAAAACGGATGGGGCGCGATGGTGAACAACGACGGCCCGCGACGCGCCCGCAGCTTCTGCAAATCAGCAAAATCGTGGAGCGATGCGATCTCGGCCGGCGTAACATTGAGCAAAATCACATCGGCACCCTGAAGTCTCACCTCCGCGGCCGGGATCAAAAGAATGCCCATGTCTGCCGCATCGGCGAAGACTTCCGCGCGATCGAAAACAGCATCATGCAACGTGATCGCGAGCACGCGAAACCCGAGCGAATGCGCGCGCTCGAGTAACTCATGCGCCGAGTAATCGATCGCATCCTTCGGATCGTCGAGGGTATGAATGTGAAGATCGACTTTGATCCAATCGTTTTCCGATATTTGGCTCATTCCTCGTAACGCGGGCGAATAACATAGAAGGGCACTTGCGACCAGCGCTCAACCAATTACTTTAATCGGCTTCCAAAAGCTCGGGTGGTGAAATGGCAGACACGTACGTTTGAGGGGCGTATGCCGCA
>JBDUCP010000069.1:0-8506 GCA_040003405.1 Verrucomicrobiota bacterium | reverse complement strand
GGCACGACCACCTGGCCGTCGCGCACGCCGTTGTGATATTCCTTCGGCACGAGGCGCACCAGTTTCACGAGGAGCCGGCCATGCCGATCGACCTCTTGCTCCGTGAGAAGGTTCGGCAATTCGGATTCCAGGCGCGTCTGCCATTCGCTAAATTTTTGCAGGAACGCGGGCCAATCCGGCTTCGTCGCCAGCGCGACCAGCGGCTGCGACTCTGCCAAGGCTTGCGCCCTCGTCGCAGGCACCTGCGCCATCGCGCAAAGGTCCGTGGGAAAATCTGCCAGGGTCGAGATCTCGGCCATGCGCGCGATGACCAACTCCGCGTTGGCCCGGCCGGAGATGGCGGCACGCTTGAGACCGTCGAGTCTTTCCCGGACGCGAGTGGCCTGCCACGCGATGTATTCGCGCGCGAGAAGAGAGCTCACGGCTTCCTGATGCAGTTTGTTGCTTCCGAGGCGCTGGAGAGCGAGCGCGCCTTCGACGGCGTTCGCGTGTTTTGGCAGGGCGATGATCGCGCGCCACGACTGTGCGCCCGCGATGTCACCTTGTCGCTGGCGTTCGAGCATTTCGAGAGCAGCGGCGTGTTGCATGGCCGCGGCGAATTTTCCGCACGACTCCGCCAGGCCTTCTGTGCCGTGTGCCTCGGCGTCTCGCATGGAATCCACGGTGGCGGCCCAGAGTGCTTTCGCGGCCGGTGATTGCAACGTGGCGGCGAAACCCGCTTCGGCTTGTTTCAGCGCAGCCCAATCCTGTGGGTCAAGCCGGTGGCCTAACGAGTCCAGGAGGAGCTCTTCGATTTGCGCCTGGGTTGCTTCGAAGGTGCTCGCAACATCCGCGCGCAGTGAAGTGGACATCGCGCAGAAGCAGGCGGCGATTGCCGCCGCCAGAATAAAGCCAGCGCGCGACTTCATGCGCCGGACGCAGTCAGATCGAGCAGCGCCGCCGCCTGTTCTACCTGGGGCACGAGCTTGTCGGCTTTTTGCTTGGCCTGTTCGCCGAGCTCATCCACTTCCGGAGGCGTCATGGCCGTGCCGGCTTTTTTCTCGCGCTCGTCCACTCGATCGATGAACGCGAGAATGCCGTCGAAGCCTCGCTGAATCGAATTCGCCAGCGCGAGATCCCGGGCCGCCACCTCCGAATGCACCGCGCCGTAGAGGACCGCGACACTGAACATGATTCCACGCATGTCCGAAACGCGGCTGACCGCGGTGAACTTCCCGGACGTTTCCGGCGCGTAACGCGATTCCTTCCAATCATCGAAATAACCGGAAAGCGTGGGCGTCATCGTGATGATCGCGGAAAAATAATCCGAAGTGGAGGGCTGCCATGCGATCGCCGTTTCGTTCAGCTCATGAATCTTGGCGCGCACATCGTTGGCGACGGTGATGAGAATGTCCGCGCGCGGGAGCGATTCGCGCGGTCCGACTTTCCCGTCACCGTCGAGATCCACCGGCACGACCAGCCTGGCGTTTGAACCCCAGAGCATCGGCTCGATCAGATAAGTAAACAGGCTGCCTGCGCGATCGATCTTGGAACCGTCGGGTAATTGGAGCGTGACCGGCGCGACCGGCGTGCCGCTGCCGGCCTGATCCTGCGGAACGCCGGCGTCGAGATACACGTCGAAGTCGGAAAGTTTCGGGACACCCGCGACGATGCCTTCGATCGTCTCGTAGCCGAAGCTGTCCATCGCCTTGTAATTTTCACGCAGGGCTGCGACCAGGCGCGTTACCTCGCTCGCGGATTGGGCGAACGCCTTCGCGGGATCGCCGCCGTTGGCATCGATCAATTTCTGGTAAGCCTCGGCGTTCGCGACAAATTCAAGCGCGGCCTGTTCCATTTTCGTCAGCGCGCCGAGGAGATATCCCTTCACATCGTTCGATCCCGGAACGGGAGGGGCGGGGTCGGCGGAAACAGAGCTCGCGCAAAAAATCAGGGCAGCGAGCGCGGCGAGAATCGGTTTCATCCAAGGCAAAGTTACCATAGCGCCTGGGAAGCCGCTGCCGTTCGCTTGCGATTTTTTAGCGACGGGTTGCGGAAACGATTCAGTCTGGAAATATGAGCAGCCGCATGAGTCGCTGCCCATTCTCGGTTAGGCGCGCGTTTTCGCCGTGGCCTGTGACTTGATCGCGCGTCAGGTATCCGGCATCGACCGCGCTCTTCTTCATATAAGAGAGTTCCGGTTCCCGGACGCTTCTCATACTTGGCGCGATTTTTACCGGCACGCCCGCGCGATTAAATGAAACTTCCCACGAAGCAACTTTTCCGTTCGCGTCGATCATCCACGGATAAAACTTCGCCAGATCAAAATGCTTCGCCGCCGGAAGCAGGACGCGATAGAGCGTTTCTTCTTCGGAAATGAATTCCGGGATAGTGAGCGCAGGCCGCTTGTGCAATGCGAGATAGAGCCGCGCAATGTCGAGTCCCATCAGATTCATGCCGTTGTAGAGGCCGTGATGATTCGGCTCCTTCGGAATGAAGTGCGCGTACCAGGCTTCGAAATGTCGGCTGAGCATGAGATTCAATTCGAGATGCAAATGAGCGCGTTCGCGATTCAACCCTTCACCTGTGTAGCCCATCACGCCCACCTGATCCTGCTGTTGCACATGCTGGCCAACGCGGGCGGAAATTGCGCTGAGATGCCCGTAAAGGCTGTAGTAGTTGCAGCCGTCCCAGCGGTGTTCGACGACAACATATTTGCCGTAGTTCGAAAATCCGGGGACGAGATTCGTGTGCACGACTACGCCGGCGGCAATCGCGCGCACCGCATCGAGCGGCTCACCGCCCGCATCGCGTTGCAGCGGCCGAATGTCGATGCCTTCGTGCAAGCGCGTGTAAACAAGGCCGGCCTTCGTCTCCACTGGATTGCGCACAAATCCGTACTGTCCGCCCTCCCACGGCGTGGACTTTGCGCCTTTGTAATCGCGCTCGATGTATTGGTAGAACTCCGCCCCGCCCCCGTGAAAAATTGCGTCATTGTCCGTCGGCAACGCGAGATTCAACGGTTCGCTTTGCGCGACGACCGCCAGCCTAACGAGTAGTAGGACCGAGCCGCACGCCAGGAGTCGTCGCATGTCGGCTATTTTTTTCGCGCCCCGAGCAGACGCCAATCTTTCTTCATCATCTCGATGTCATTCGCGGTCAGGCCGGAGGCGATGTAAACTTTCCCATCAGAAACGCGCCGATCGATTTGGAGCTCGGTGATCGGGCGTCCGTTAATGAAAACAAAAAGAAACGTGCCGCGTCGCTCCACGCTCAGCGTATCGAGTGCGAGTCTGCCGTGATCGTCCAATTGCACCAGCACGCCGTAACTGCCATCGGGCGCGGGATAGGCGCGGAAGCCGACCACCTCCCGTTCGGAAATCATCGGCATCTTTTCGATGACCACCGGCTTGCCCGAAAATTGCGACTGAATGGTCGCCGCGAACGGTGCGCCGTCACGCGCGTTCGCCTCCGTGTGCAATCGCAGCGTGCAATGAGGGCGCTTTCCATCGCAGATCGTTATCGCGCCGAAAAGGAAGATCGCGAAAAAAGCGGCGCTTCTCATCGCCCGATTGATAAAGGGTTTGACAGGATTTGCAACGTTTGCTGATTACCCGCTCATGAGCCGCTTCTTCGCGCTGGCTGTTTTGTATTTTGCGCTCGCGGCCCCGCTTTGCGCGCAGCAGCCGGCACCGCAAACGCAATCCGAGAAACGCAGTTGGCTCAGCCGGATGCTGCATCCGTTTCGCTCCGCACCGGTGCCGGTTTACAAGGACCCGCGGCTGCGCGGTTTGACGCTGGAATTGAAACTCTCACCGCAGCCGGTCAAGCTCTCCGAAATTCGGCAGCTCGAAGTGAAGCTGACCTTGACCAATGTTTCGAAACGCGCGGTCGAACTCGAGTTTCCGACCGAGCAAAGGATCGAAATTCTACTGCGCAATTCCGCCGACGCGGTCTTAACGACATGGTCAGATAACCACGCCTTCGAGGAGAAAGCGGGCACGGTGCTGGTCAATCCAGAGGAACATATTTATTATGCGGAAACGATCGCGACGCGCGAGCTTGCGCCGAACCGTGTTTATGTCGCGGAAATTTTTTTCCCGCAGTATCCCGAGTTGCGCTTGCGCCAAAAGTTTCTGACCGCGCCCTGATTATTTCCCCAGGCCGTCGATCAAAATGAGCGAGAGCCGCGACATCAACAGCAACGCGGGATTGTCGTAGGTGTAGTTAATATCCGGCATCTCATCGCAGGTGATGGCCATGGCGATGCGACCGCGCGGCGAATAGATGATGCCAACATCGGCGCGCAAATGATCGAGCGATCCCGGCTTGCTCGCGATTTCCACGCCGATCAGACTGCGACCGATCCCTTCGTGATATTGCTGTCGCTTGAGCAATGCGATCATTTCAGCCGATGCTTCCGGGCTGATTACTTCGCCGTGCTCCAGTTTCTCCAGCAGCATCACCATCTCGTGCGGTGTCGTCACACCAATCCCGCGATTTTGATTCACCGGCTCGAGCCGCGCCCTGCTGTTGCCGCCGCCGCCGATCTTGCCTAACGAACGCGTTTTCATCAGGCCTAGCGAGTCCATCCGCTCGTTGACCGCATCCGTCGTGACCGCATCGAGAACAAGGTTCGCGCCCGTATTGTCGCTCACTACAATCATCATATTAACGGCATCGCGCAGCGTCAGACAGGTATTGTCCGCCAGCTCCTGCAGCACGCCGCCATCCGGCTGCTTTTTCTCTTTCGTCAAAATTATTTCGTCGCTCCACTTGGCGCATCCCTCCGCGACACGACCGAAGGCCTCCACCATGATCGGGAGCTTGATCGTGCTCGCGGTGCGCGTGCGCTCATCGCCGTTGAGCGAGTAGCTCGCGCCGGTGTCGAGGTTCCTGGCGTAGATCCAGACTTTGCCTTTGAACGCGGCGATCTGTGCATGCACGCGCTGATCGAGCGTTTCTGTAGAGGCCATTGCGGTCGGGATGCAAAGCAAAATCGGAAACACGCGGACGATAAAGTTTTCGAGCGTCATTGAATCGGTTGCACTCCTTCTATAACAAATGTGTGTTCCTTCCGTGAAATTATTTTCCGATTATCACACGCATCCGCAAGGCCATCGCGTCCAGCGTTACTCGCAGGAGTTGCTGCAACCGTGGGTCGATCGCGCCCGTGCCAACGGCCTAACTGACATCGCATTCACGGATCATAATCGCTATCAGGAAGGAGTCGATTTCGACGAGATCGAAAAACTGCGCGCGGCAAATCCGGACATTAAAATTCGCGCGGGTTTGGAGCTGGATAACGACCCCGTTCATTCCATCGCGGGACGCCAGTGGATCGAGAAAAATTGGGAGCGCCTCGACTTCGTGCTCGGCTCCGTGCATTTTCTCGATCGACCTAACGAAATGTTTGATAGCGTGCCGGCGGGCGCCGAGCAGTTTGCCGGTCGCGATATGGATGAGATCTACGTCGATTATTTTCGACGCATCCGCGAGATGGCGGCGAGTGGTCTGATCGATGGTCTGGCCCATCTCGATCTCATCAAGATCCATGGACATCGTCCGAATTCGCCGCTGGCGACACTCGTGGCGGAGACGTTGGATTTCATCTGTGCCCGCGGCCTAACGATTGAACTCTCGACCGCTGGCTGGCGGAAACCGGTGAACGAGCTTTATCCGTCAGACGAGATCATCCACCTGGCGCGCTCTAAGAACATTCCATTCACGACGGCGTCGGACGCGCATTCTTATGCCCAGCTTGGCGAAAATTATGACCGGCTGGAGACAAAGATGGAAGAATTGGGAGTTCAGAAAGTCTGCGTTTTCGAGCAGCACAAACACGAAATTCGCGCTACAACCCAAGTCCCGCTACGCCCAGCCCGCCCGTGATTTTCGTCATCTCCGATTGAGCGAGGTCCTTGCCTTGCGCGATGGCCTGCTTCACTCCGCTCAACACAGCTTCTTCCAAAAAATCGACATCGTCAGGATCGACAATCTCTTTTGCGATCTTGATCGAAAGCACATCGCCGGAGCCATTCGCCACGACTGTGACTTTGCCGCCGGCAGCCTGCACCTCCACCGTTTTCTCCTCCAGCTCGGCCTGCGTTTTCGCCATTTGCTCCTGCATCTTCTGAGCCTGCTTCATCAATTTGTTCAGATTCATAATGATCAATCGTTCACCGTTTTTATTTCGCCGCCAAAAATTTCCAGCGCTTCCTGGATGAGCGGATCGTCTTTGAACGAGGCAGCTCTTCTCTCGCGCGCAACAGTTGCGGTTTCCAATCCTTCCTTCGCCACAAATTTTACGGCCCACTCGCGCCCGCTCACTTCTTTGAGCAGTTTTTCCAACTGCTGTTTGTTGCTCGCGCTGGCCAAAGTTTCGATGGTCGATTTTTGCGCGGGAGGATAAGCGAGCAAAAAATCTCGCCCTTCAATTTCCAGCACGCTCACCAGCTCGACCAGGTTTCGCAGGAAACTCCGTTGCGGAATTTTCGGCAGGATTTGTTGCCAAAGTGACGCTGGATCAAGATCACCTTCCGCGACGCGCGACGCTGTAGCGGAAGCCGTGTCGGCTGCAGAATTATTTTGGGACGCACGCGACACGGCTGCCGCTACAGGCTTGCCGTCCCGCAACGCCGCCAGGTTTTCGATCACTTCATTGAGCGTGACCTGGCTGAGGGTCTGGATTGCCTTGATGATAGCGACTTCAAAATGCAGCCGCTTGTTCGGCGCCCATTTCATCCGGCCTTCCGCCGCCGCGAATTGGTCGATTAATTCCAGCAGCCGGTCGGTTTCAATAAGCGCGGCCTGCGCCTCCAAAGATTTCTGCAGGTCTGGATTCAAGTCATCCGCCAGCGCATCCGGCTTCACTTTGCAGACGAGCAAGTCGCGCAAATACGCGATGAGATCGGACATCAACTTCATCATGTCCTTGCCGTTGTCTGCCTCGCCGTGGAGTAGTTCGAGTGCGTCTGAAGTTAGCCCGCGCAAAATTTTCTCGGTGAAACTCGCCACCGTTTGCTCGCTCGTGAAACCAAATACGCTCAGTACATCCGGCTCCGCGATTTGTTCGCCGCAGAAGGCGACAAGCTGATCGAGCATCGACTCCGCATCACGCAATCCGCCATCCGCGCCTTTCGCGATGGCGTGCGCGGCCGCGGGTGCGAGAGTGATTTTTTCCTTGCCGGCGATGAGCTGCAAATGCTGCGCGATCAGATTCGCCGGAATACGATGAAGATCGAAGCGCTGACAGCGGCTGAGGATTGTCGGCAAAACCTTTTGCGGCTCGGTGGTTGCGAAAATGAATTTCACGTGTGGCGGTGGTTCTTCGAGCGTTTTTAGAAGAGCGTTGAAGGCGGCCGAGGTCAGCATGTGCACTTCGTCGATGATGTAAATTTTGAAGTGCCCCTTGCTGGGCGCGTAACGCACGTTGTCGCGCAGTTCGCGCACTTGCTCGACGCCGTTGTTACTCGCGCCGTCGATCTCAAGCACGTCGAGACTGTTGCCGCCGGTGATTTCCTTGCAGCTATCACACACGCCGCACGGCGTCACGGTCGGGCCATTTATGCAATTGAGCGCCTTTGCCAAAATGCGCGCCGTCGAGGTTTTCCCGATGCCGCGTGGTCCGACAAAGAGATAGGCGTGCGCGAGCCGGTTTTGCGCGACCGCGTTCTTTAAAGTGCGCACGACATGCGCCTGCCCGACGAGATCGTCGAAAGTCTGCGGCCGATATTTTCTGGCGAAAACCTGGTAGCTCACTGCCTTCACTTTAACGTTTGAAACATCGCGCGAAAGACGAAACTCTGTCACTTTGTTTACGATGAATCGTTTCACGTTCTTCGCCGCCATCGCGCTCTTGAGTTCAGCAAGCCTCAGAGCGCGTGAGCCACAGCCGCCGCCCACGCAGCAAACAATCCGCGCTCGCGCGCTCGGCATTCCATTTGATGGCACGCCGGGTGAGCTCAACGCCATTACCGATGTCGCCGGGGTGGAAGTCGGTTACACGACGCTCATTAGCGGGGAGGGGAAACTCGAGGTCGGCAAGGGTCCGGTGCGCACCGGCGTCACCGCGATTCTCCCGCGGGGCCGCGCGTCGTTCGACGATCCCGTTTACGCGGGATTTTTTAGCTTAAATGGAAATGGAGAAATGACCGGCACGGCCTGGATCGAAGAGAGCGGTTTTCTGGAGGGACCGGTCGTGATAACCAACACCCACAGCGTCGGCGTCGCGCGGGATGCGACCATCGCGTGGCGCGTCGCGCAGGGCGGACCCGATCCAACGGGCTTCTCGTGGAGCTTGCCGGTGGTCGCGGAAACATGGGACGGATTTCTCAACGACATCAATGGTTTTCATGTGAAGCCGGAACACGTCGTGCATGCTCTCGATTCGGCGAAGAGCGGAGCCATTGCTGAGGGGAGCGTCGGCGGTGGTACCGGCATGATTTGCTACGAGTTCAAAGGCGGGACGGGAACAGCATCGCGCGTGTTGGAAAAAAAAGATGGCGGCTATGTCGTCGGCGTTTTGGTG
>JBDUCP010000182.1:0-2558 GCA_040003405.1 Verrucomicrobiota bacterium | reverse complement strand
CGTGAAACTTCCCCTCGATAATCTGGAGACTGAGCGGATCGAGAATCTTTTTTTGGATCGCGCGCTTCAATGGCCGCGCGCCATAAACCGGATCGTAGCCTTCGCGCGCGATCCGGGCTTTGGCGGCGTCGCTCACCTCCAGCGTGATCTTCTGGTTCTCGAGCCGTTTCGTTAGGCGGCGCAATTGAATCTCGACGATCTTCTTCAGCTCCTCCTCAAGCAGCCGGTCGAAGATGATGATCTCGTCGACTCGATTCAAAAACTCCGGCCGGAAATGCTGGCGCAACGCCTCCAGCACGCGGCGCTCACGTTCTTCGCCCGACGTCTCCTCGGTAATGAACTGCGAGCCGATGTTCGACGTCATGATGATGACGCTATTCTTGAAATCGACCGTCCGTCCCTGGCCATCGGTGATCCGCCCGTCGTCGAGCACTTGCAGGAGCACGTTGAAAACGTCCTGGTGCGCTTTCTCGATTTCGTCGAAAAGAATGACGCTGTACGGCTTCCGCCTCACGGCTTCGCTCAACTGCCCGCCTTCCTCGTACCCGACGTAGCCGGGCGGCGCGCCGATCAAGCGCGCGACGGTGTGCTTCTCCATGTATTCGCTCATGTCGATGCGGATCATGGCGTTCTCGTCGTCGAATAAAAATTCCGCCAGCGCGCGCGAGAGTTCGGTTTTACCGACACCCGTCGGCCCGAGAAAAATGAATGAGCCGATCGGACGATTCTCGTCCTGCAATCCCGCGCGCGCGCGGCGCACGGCGTTCGAGACGGCGACGATCGCCTCCTTTTGTCCGACGACGCGTTGCATTAAACGCTCTTCCATTTTCACCAACTTCTCGCGCTCGCCTTCCTGCAAGCGCGATACCGGAATGTGCGTCCAGCTCGCCACCACCTGCGCGATATCTTCCTCCGTCACTTCCTCGCGCAACAAACGATTGCCGCTCTCTTTGATCTTCTCGTCGATGTCGCGCAATTTTTTCTCGAGCTCCGGCATGCGGCCGTATTGCAACTCGCTCGCCTTTGCCAACTCGCCGCGGCGCTGTGCTCGCTCCAGCTCGGTCCGAGTCTGGTCGAGTTCTTCCTTTATTTTCCGTTGATCATCGATAACCGCCTTCTCCTTCTGCCATTCCGCTTTCAGCGCTGACGATTTTTCCTTTAATTCCGCCAGCTCTTTTTCGAGCTTCTTCAAGCGCTCTTTGCTCGCAGCATCTTTCTCTTTTTTTAACGCCTGCCGCTCCATCTCGTGCTGCATGATCTCGCGCTCGATCACGTCGATTTCTGTCGGCATGGAATCGAGCTCGATCTTCAAACGCGAGGCCGCTTCATCGATGAGATCGACCGCCTTGTCCGGCAGAAAACGGTCGCTGATATAACGATGCGATAACACCGCCGCCGCCACCAGCGCCGCGTCTTGGATGCGCACGCCGTGATGCACTTCGTAGCGCTCCTTCAATCCCCGCAGAATCGCGATCGAGTCCTCCACGTTCGGCTCATCCACCACCACCGGCTGAAAACGCCGTTCCAGCGCCGCATCCTTTTCGATGTATTTGCGGTACTCATCGAGCGTCGTCGCGCCGATAGTGCGCAACTCGCCGCGCGCCAGTTGTGGCTTGAGCATGTTCGACGCATCGACCGAACCTTCCGCCGCGCCCGCGCCGACGATGGTGTGCAATTCGTCGATAAACAAAATCACTTCGCCCTGCGAATCGGTCACCTCTTTCAGGAACGCTTTCAGCCGATCTTCAAACTCACCACGAAATTTCGCACCCGCCACCATGGCACCGATGTCCATCGCGATGAGCCGCTTTTTTTTCAGCGATTCCGGCACATCGCCGCTGATGATGCGCCGCGCCAGACCTTCCACGATCGCCGTCTTGCCCACACCCGGCTCGCCGATCAGCACCGGATTGTTTTTCGTACGCCGCGAAAGCACCTGCATGACACGCCGGATTTCGTTGTCGCGACCGATGACGGGATCGATCTTTCCGCGCCGCGCCTGCTCCGTCAGATCGCGCCCATACTTTTCGAGAGTCTGATATTTTCCTTCCGGATTCTGGTCGGTCACGCGTTGCGAACCGCGGATTTGTTGCAGCGCCTGCATCAACTTCTCGCGCGTGATGCCAAACTCCTTCAACGCCATCGTCGCGCTCCCTTTTGCGTCAATCAGCGCGAGCAAGTAATGTTCTGCGCTGAGGAATTCATCCTTCAGCTTCGCCATTTCCTTTTCCGCCGCGTCAATCGTCGTGCGCAATTCGTTACCCAGCCGCACGTCGTAGTTGGCGCCGTGAATTTTCGGACGTTGCTCGATCTCCTGCGTTAATCGCCCGCGCAAATCGGCCACCGGCACGCCAAGCTTTTCCAGTAATGGACGCGTCACGCCCTCGCTTTGATCGAGCAGCGCCAGCAAAAAATGCTCGTTCGTGATTTCCTGCTGGTTGAATTGCGACGCAAGGTCCTGTGCGGCTTGCAGCGCCTCCTGCATTTTCTGGGTGAATTTATCTGGTCGCATTGTTAATCCTCGTTAGACATCGCGTATGCGGCTGCGTTCAGACGCT
>JBDUCP010000068.1:0-8672 GCA_040003405.1 Verrucomicrobiota bacterium | reverse complement strand
TCGGAGCGCTTTTCCGCGATTGAGTAGCCGATGTCGCGTCCCCGTTATGTGGTCGTAGGAGCTGGATTATCCGGTGCCGTGCTCGCGCGCCAACTGGTCACCGCACTCGATTGCGAAGTGACGATCCTCGAGGAGCGATCGCACATCGCGGGGCATTGTCATACCGCGCGCGATCCGCGCAGCGGCGTGATGATCCACCAGTACGGCCCGCATATTTTCAATACCGATCGCGACGATGTCTGGGAATATGTGAATCGCTTCGCGCAGTTCATGCCGTTTGTGAATCGGGTGAAGGCGGCCACGCGCCGCGGCATTTTTTCACTGCCGATCAATCTGCACACCATCAATCAGTTCTTCGGCAAGACATTCAATCCGACGGAGGCGCGGGCGTTCATTGCCTCCTTAGGCGATAAAAGCATCGTTGAGCCGAAGAACTTCGAAGAACAGGCGCTGAAATTTCTCGGGCGCGATCTCTACGAGACTTTCTTTTACGGCTACACCAAAAAACAATGGGGCTGCGAGCCGCGCGAGTTACCCGCATCCATTCTCAAGCGCCTGCCGGTGCGTTTTGATTACAACGACAACTATTACAACAGCGCACACCAGGGCATCCCCGCGGACGGATATACGGAAATGATTCGCGGCATGCTCGAGCACGAGCGCATCGCGGTGGCATTAGGCACGCGCTTTGAACGCGGCGCCAGTCCGAGATGCGACCACTTGTTTTATAGCGGACCGCTGGACGCCTATTTCGATTTCAAGCTCGGCCGGCTCGGCTATCGCACGGTGACCTTCGAGCGCATTGATGCGGTGGGCGATTATCAGGGGAACGCGCTGATGAATTACCCCGAGTTGGACGTTGCACACACGCGCATCCACGAGCACAAGCATTTCGCGCCCTGGGAGAAACACGATGTGACGGTCGCTTTCCGTGAATTTGCCCAGGAAACTTCGCCCGATGATTTGCCCTTCTATCCAAAACGGCTGGCCGCAGACATGGCCCTGCTGCAGGGTTACATGAGCGCTGCGCAGGAGGAAAACAATGTGACGTTCATGGGGCGGCTCGGCACCTATCGCTACCTGAATATGGACCAGGTCATTGGCGAAACGCTCGATCTCGCTGCCCTTTTCATTCAAGCGCAGCAGGACAAAAAACGCGCGCCCGTTTTTGGTATCCCTCCGGCCTAACGAAAGCTACAGCAAGGCGGAGCCGTCGGGACGTTTAAGCAAGGGCGCCAAATCCTTAATGAATTGTTCGACCGCCTCGGTCGTTTCCTCTTCTGTGCGCTCCGGTCGCGTCCAGCCTTTGCTCACGTTGGCCGCTACCGTGATATACGCCCAGCGCTGACTATACCCATGCAGGATTCGATCACGTAGGTCGATCTCGGTCCGCATGAGGTGCGATGCTGTCATCTCCGTAGAACCCACAAACCAATAATAACTGAGATTGTTCAGCACAGGCCGCGACTTATCCGGTTGTTCGATCGCGCGATAATTGTGCAGCTTGGTCAGCTCGAGCGACTTGCCGCCGCGCAAGGGCAAAACGCGCTTCTCCGAAGATTGCAAAGTCCAACCTTGTGCCGGCAGACAACGTTCCGGCCGGTGAATGCTGTTAGTCATGTCATCGCCCGACATGACGATGGAGACATAAATCTCGTCTCCTTGGGGGCCGATGTAAGTTTTGCGCGCGAACTGCGTGTCCTTTGAGAGCACCTCGCGCTCGCGGTCTGTCACGGGAGCATCATCGCCCAGCCATGCGGCGACCACATTTGGCAGAGTCATGGCAATGCCGGCCGGACTGGTTTTCGTGGCGTGCGGCAGGAACAGCACCGCGCCGAAGCCGGCGAGCAATACGAGTTCCACCGTGAGTAACCGCTTAGTGATCATGCTCTGTCGTCTGATTAATGGCGGTGGCGCGTGTCGGTCCTGCCTTACTCAAAAATTTCCCGAACAACAACATCGCCACGATGGCGAAAGGAAAGGACAGATAGCCGGAAATGAGATGATACGGACCGCCGGCCAGATTTTGTCCGAACAGCCGCGCCACTACAAAAATGGAGATCAGCCGGCCGGCGTTGCCAATAATGGCGAAGACGAGCGAGGCAGCGAAGAGGAGCAGTTTTTTCCAAAGCCGATCCTGCGTGATGTGACCGTAGATGGCCGAGAGCATGGCGATAGCCATGAGGGAGCGGATGCCGCTGCAACCTTCATCCACCTCGAAGTCGAAGGTCGCGCCGTGGACTGCGGTGCCCACTGCGTAAAGACCCAGACCGAACATATTGCAGACTGCGGTGGCGATGCCGGTCTCGAGGAATTGCAACCGCGCGGTCGCCTGCGTAAGGAAGTTTAGCGGCACCATGAAAAGCAGAAACGCGATCGGAAAAAGCAGCACACGCGCGACCGCTTTGCCCCACACATAAAGAACGATGCCGAAAAGCAGAAACGGCAGCGCGGTCAGCGACAATCGCGCCTGGAGGGTGCGCGCCCCGGCGAAAAAAAGAAACAAGCCAACGGCGACAAAGAGCCAGCCCCAGCGCGATGAACCGCGTGGAGCCGCACGCAATTTGTCCCGATCGTACCAGACGAGATAAACGACGATGAGCGGAATCAGTTTTGCGTGTTCGTAATTTGTTTCCGGACTCCAAGCCTGCCACGCCCAGACCAGAGTAGATAAGCGCCCGCCGGTGAAGATCGGCAGGAAGCCAAAAAAATAAACGAGCGTGCCGGCGAGCGCGGCAGCGAGCAATGCCGCCACCGGTTCGCGCGCCACCCAGCTGCGGATGGAATCCCACCACGTTGGCTGCGTCGAGGCGGCGTTGGTCTCGCTCATTTGAGTGGCGATGTTAATCTCCCGCGTTGCGGAACGCAAGACATGTCGCCACTACTGCCATGTATCCGATGGAACGTGAGTAGAAGAATCGAGGATGTTTTATCTCCCCGGAAGCTGTCGCGAAATTTACGACGCGCGTTTCAGTTCGTCAGCGCTCGTCATCTGATCGTGAATCCAGTGATAAGTGCGTTCCAAGCCATCGCGCAAACGAGTGGACGGTTCCCAGCCGAAAATTTTTCGGATTAGCGTGTTGTCGCTGTTGCGCCCGTTAACGCCTTTCGGGGCGGACAAATTGTAGCGGCGCTTTAGCTTCACGCCGCCGATCTCGTCGGCAAGATCGACGAGGCGATTGATCGTGACCAGCTCGCTGCTGCCGAGATTAAGCGGATCGACATAATCGCCGTTCATGATCATCTGCGTGCCCTTCACGCAATCGTCGATCCATTGAAAGCTGCGGGTCTGCTCGCCATCACCCCAGATCTCGATCTCGTGTTTTCCGGAAAGCTTCGCCTCGATCACTTTGCGGCAAATCGCCGCCGGCGCTTTCTCGCGTCCACCGTCGTAGGTCCCGTGTGGTCCGTAAACGTTGTGATAACGCGCGACGCGAGTGGCCATGCCGAAATCTTCGCGGAAGTGTCGGCACATGCGCTCGCTGAATAATTTCTCCCAACCGTAGCCATCCTCCGGCATGGCGGGATAGGCGTCTGCTTCCCTTAACGCAGTCACCTTTGGATCGGTTTGTTTATCGGCGGCGTAAACGCAAGCCGAGGATGCATAAAAGAAGCGCGCGATATTTTCGTCCTTCGCCGCCATGAGGAGATGCGTGTTAATCAGCACGCTCAACATACAAAGCGCTTTATTGTTTTCGATGAACCCCATCCCGCCCATATCGGCCGCGAGATTGTAAACTCCCGTTGTGTCGGCGACCGCTTCGCGGCAGGCATCCTTCTCACCCAGGTCGAGCTGACGGTTATCGGCTTCGGGAAATAATTGGAACCACTCCTCGATCGGCTTGACGTCAACTGCGCGCACCGTCTCACCCTGCCGCAGAAGATCGGCCACCAGATGACCGCCGATAAATCCTCCCGCACCGCCGATTAGAATTGTTCCTGAAGCCATAACCAAAGCGAACGATGAAGCTGCGCGCGAGCAATTACCGCTGCAAGTATTTTCGGGCGCCAAGGAGCTGGAGCGCCGCTCTTAGAATGAAAAGCGGATTGTTGATGAGGTAACGTTTCCACAATCGCTTCGGTTCCTGGATAAGACGAAAGAGCCACTCAAGACCAATGCGCTGCATCCAGCGTGGAGCCTGTTTTAGCTGGCCGGTCAGGAGGTCGAAGGCCGCTCCAACTCCGAGGAAAATTTTCGCTTCCGGCAGCAGCGGCATGAACGCTGCCATGAATCTTTCCTGCTTCGGTGTGCTGAGGCCGACCCAGAAAAAATCGGGACGCGCCTCGCGCACCAGTTCCTGCAGCTCCCGCAATTCTCGCTCGCCCAGAGGACGGAACGGCGGGCAGTATGTGCCAACGACATCGAGTCCCGGAAACCGCTCGCGCATCGTGTCCGCGAGCTGATCGGCGACACCGTGCTTGCCGCCGTAAAAGAAATGCTTGAAGCCGGCCGCTGGGGAATGTTCGCAGATGTTCAGCATCAGATCCGGCCCATAGACGCGAGCGATCGACGAGTGCCCCTGGAGCCGTCCCATCCAAACCATCGGCATCCCATCCGGCGTGCAGAGAAATGCGTCATTTAATATCTTCATTAACTCCGGATCGCCTTGCGCTTCGCTCACGCCGTGCACTCCCGTCACCGCGACATAACCGCGACGGCCCTGGCGGACGGCATCGAAGAGGGCCTCACGCGCGCGCGGTTGATCCAGCACGCTGATACCGACACCGAGGACGTTTATTTTTTCCACTTCCATCTTCTCTTGTTCAGTTTATCACAAGCGAATGCAGCGTGCGTGTCTGGCTTTACTGGCGCTTTCCATTTCATCGGCCAGGCTCAACGCCCAAGGGCCGCCGTTTTTCAAAGGCATGACGGTTTCGTGCCAGACTTCCGGCATTGAGTGGCAGACGCCGGAGATGGAGCAGACGCTGGCAGAGTTGCACTCGTTAGGCGTCAATAGCGTCGCGATCCATCCCTATGCACAGGTGCGCGAAGATGGGCATGTGCAAGCGCGCTATCGCGCCGGCACCGGCTTCATCACCACCCCGCTGCAATGGGCGCACGCGCTCGGCATGTCCACCATGCTCATCCCGCACATCGCCTATTGGGGCACGAAGTTTAGTTGGCGCGGCGAAATTAATTTCGCTACGCCGGAAGAGTGGGATCGCTTCTTTGCCGACTATCAGAAGTGGATCGTGGAAATGGCCGCGCTGGCGGAAGCAGAACACTCGGAATTGTTTTGTGTCGGCCTCGAATTTAGCTACGCCCAAAAATACGATGGGCGTTGGCGCACGATCATCTCGGCGGTGCGCCAGGTTTATCATGGCAAGCTAACCTACGGCGCGAATTGGAACGAATACGAGGAGGTGAAATTCTGGGACGCGCTCGATTACATCGGCGTGCTCGCCTATTTTCCGCTGACGAAAAACGCAAATCCGAGCGCGCCTGAGATTGCAAGCGCATGGGAGAAGCGTGGCGTCGAGTTGGATAAATTTGCGAAGAAAAACGGCAAGCAGTTTGTTTTTGTCGAGATCGGTTACAACGAAAGCGCGCGGGCGGCGGCGGAGCCGTGGGGATTCAAGACGGGCGGAGAACACGCCGCGGAAGTCCAGGCGCGCTGCATCGACATCGCGCTGGGGTTGCCGGCAAAACATTCATTTCTCGCGGGAATGTTTTGGTGGAAATGGTTCCCGGAGCTGCCGCATCACGAAGAGGAAAATTATTGTTTGCAGACGGCCCCGATCAAAGCGCTGATCGCGAAACATTGGCGCGATCGGTAGATGCGGCCCTCGTGCGGCCGCTACACTTTGCGTCCGAATTTCTTTTCCAGTTCGCCTAACGAAATCTGGATCATCGTCGGCCGGCCATGAGGACAGCAGTAGGGCAGATCGCATTGCAGTAAATCGCGAATCAATTTTTCCACTTCGAGATAACGTAGCGGGTCGTTTGCTTTCACCGCGTGCCGGCAAACCGTTTTCGCGATCATGTCTTCACCGAGACGCAGCGGGGAACTGCCGTTGCTCGCGCTCTTCAATCCATCGATGACTTCGCGCATGAACGTGACCGCATCTGCCACTTCGAGAAATGCTGGCAGGCTGTCGATCTTGAAAGCATTCGCACCAAACGGTTCGATGCCGATGCCCATTTTCTGCAGCGTGGCGGTGTTGCGCTCGACCCACTCGGCATCGCGCGGCGCGAGCTCGAATGTTGGCGCGAGGAGCAGGCGCTGCGACGGAACCCCTTGCCCCTCCATCCTTCGGCGCAGCTCTTCAAATAGGATGCGCTCATGCGCGGCATGTTGATCGACCAGGACGAGGCCCTCTTTGTTTTCCATCAGGATGTAGAGTCGGTTGAGGACGCCGATGATTTGAAATTGTTGCTGATCACCTGAAGACGCGGTGCGCTGTTCGGGTGCGGATGCGCTCGAGAAATGGCGAGGTTGCTCATGGTCTGCGCGACTCGAAACGGCCGGCTGAGGTGCAGGAGGAATTAGTGCCGGTTCGGCGGACGAAATGATTGCCGGGGCGCGGAATTTTTCCTGCCAACCCTCGCGTCCGCTTTCGAGCGTTTGCCGAATGCACCTAACGACTGCTTCGCGGACGCCGTTGGGGTCGCGAAAACGCACTTCGCGTTTCGCCGGATGCACGTTTACATCGACCGCCGCGGGATCGAGATCGAGAAAGAGGAAAGTCACCGGGAATTGGCCGCGCATGAGGGCGGTGTGATAGCCCTCGCGCAAGGCGGCGCTCAACACCGGACTTTCGATCGCACGACCGTTAACGAAAACGAGCTGCTGCGCGCGGCTCTGGCGGCTCACTCCAGCCTGCCCGATCAAACCGCGGATCTGAATTTTCGCGGTCGGAAGGGGCGGCGTGACCGGCAGCAGACGCGCAACCATCTCGTTGCCGTGCAGATCGCGGATGCGCTCGCGCAAAGCCGCGGCCGCCGGGAGTTGAAAGACGATGCGATCGTCTCGCACGAAGACAAAAGCAATGGACGGATGACCGGTCGCTTGCAGATGCAGTTGATGCTCAATGTGGCGACTCTCGGTGTTTTCCGTCCGCAAGAATTTCCTACGGGCGGGCAGGTTAAAAAAAAGCGAACGCACTTCGATTTGTGTCCCAGGCGCTTCGCCGCCGTCGCGCACGGTTTCGATCTTGCCGCCATTGACGATGATCTCCGTGCCGGCGATGGCCTCCGCTTCACGAGTCGTTAGGCGAAAGCGCGACACGCTCGCGATACTCGGCAACGCTTCGCCGCGGAATCCGAGCGTGGCGATGGCAGCGAGGTCGGCGGCCGTTCGGATCTTGCTGGTGGCGTGCCTTTCCAGGGAAAGCAGCGCGTCGTCGCGGTCCATGCCGCAGCCGTCATCGACCACGCGGAGAAGAGAAATTCCACCGCGCCGAATGCTGACTTCGATCTTGCGCGCGCCGGCGTCGATACTGTTCTCAACCAGCTCTTTTACGACCGAAGCCGGTCGCTCCACCACCTCACCCGCAGCCACCTGACTGGCGAGGATTTCGGGCAAGAGGCGAATGCGACTCATGGGATTTCAGATTGTAGATTTCAGATGGTCGATTGCGAAGGAAAACGGTTGAGCGCGCGTCTCGCTCTGGCGGCGGGTAGTTTGACTTGAACCAGCGTCGCGATAGTTTCGCAGCGTCGTGATTACGGTAACAGATAAGGCAGTGCGCCAGCTTCGTTCTTTGCTCGCGGCGCAGCCCGCACAGGAGCAAAAAGGATTGCGCGTGCAGATCGCCAAAGGCGGCTGTTCCGGCTTGCAATACGAGATGTCGCTTGATGCGAAAAAACCGGGCGACGCGATCGTGCAGAAGGATGGCGTGGAGTTTCTGGTCGATGGCGAGAGCGCGAATTATTTGCGCGACGCGACGCTCGATTATAACGACGGCCTGACCGGCGCGGGCTTTCACATTCAGAATCCGAATGCGGCGCGCACCTGCGGCTGCGGGACGTCGTTCGAAGCAGCGCCCTCTGCTTGAAAACGCGGCACACGCGCCGCCGCCGCGCATAAATGGAGCGGGACTATTATCAGTCCGGGCAGGGACGCTCCGCCAGTAAAACCAACTTCTTTGGCTGGACGATCGCGATCCTTCTGCTCACCGGTTTTGCCTTCACCGCATGGATTGGAAGTTTTTACGTCTTCGGTCAACCTGAGCGGCCGGAGAGCTATCGCATTCTAAAAAAGCTGCACAAGATCGAGCCGCCGAAACGGTTCGAGCTGACGGCGGCGCCGGCGGGCGAATTTCTTAATCCACGACAGCTCTACGATCGATACATCGCGATGTCGCCGGGCGAATTGCATCGGACGAACGCTGAGCTGGCGCGCAATTTCATCCGCAATTATCAACAGTTGCGCGGCCACGTGCCGTATGTCGTCGGTCGCTATGCCATCATGGAAGCGCGCGAACTCACGCCTAACGACGTCTTCACTTCCGGCATGGTCGCCCTGACCACGGCGGTCGAATACGGCCAGTTGCTGATGGAGCATGTCTATCCTTCGGACGCGCAAGTGTTGCCTTTGATGAAGCAGACACTTGTGACTGGTCTCGAGATTAGATTAGAACGGATGCATGATCTTACCGCCGTCGTGCACGCGGAACGCCTGGTAGATGGACGCATGTTGATTACCACGATGCCGCTCCTTTACGGCAGC
>JBDUCP010000067.1:0-8724 GCA_040003405.1 Verrucomicrobiota bacterium | reverse complement strand
ACGCGGCAGATATTTGCCGGCACGGGCAAAATGGGAGTCGAAGGGGAGAGCGCGGCGGCGCAGCCGGGCGTGTTTCAGATTTCGCAGCGGGCCGATTTCTTCAGCGTCGTGGCCAGCATCGACACGATGAACAAGCGTCCACTTATCAACACGCGCGACGAGCCGCATGCCGATGCCAAACGCTATCGACGTTTCCATGTCATTGTCGGCGACTCCAACATGAGCGAATGGGCGACGGCATTAAAAGTTGGGACGACCGCGCTCGTCCTCGATCTGATTGAGCGGGGAGCCGCGCCGCGCATTGAGGTCGCCCAACCAGTGCACGCGATGAAATCAATCAGTCGCGATCAGAATTACGCCTGGATTATCGAGTTGAACGATGGCCGGAAAATTTCGGCGATCGATGTGCAGCGACTCTATTTGAAAGCGGCGGTGCGCGAGCACGAAGGCGATTTAGAAAATGCTTGGCTCCTCGGCGAATGGGAAAAGGTGCTGGACGACCTGGAAGACGATGTCGCCTCGACCGCCGACCGCGTCGACTGGGCCGCGAAGAAGTCCTTGCTCTCGTCGTTTCGCGAGGAGGAGAAGCTGGAGTGGAGCGATCCGTGGCTGCAGGCGATCGACCTGGAATATCACAACATTCAGGCCGACCGGGGATTGTTCCATGAGCTCCAGCGCCGGGGTTCGATGCGAAGTCTGGTCACCGAAAAGGAAATCAACGACGCGATCTTCTCGCCGCCGGAAACGACGCGCGCCTGGTTTCGCGGCCAGGCCGTGGCGCGATTCAAACACGCGATTAGCTCAATCCAATGGGATGAGATCGCGTTTTCGGACGGTCGGAAATCGCGGTTGGTGAAGTTGCCGGAGCCGGCTGGGGACGATCGCCTGGAGGAGCTGAATAAGGTCGTGAACGCAGAGAACCAGTTCGACGACTTTATCCGAGCGTTGGCGACTCTCGGGTAGGGTGGGCGTCTCGCCAGCACGAACTTGAAAAAGATTTTTTTGGCAAGATGCCAAAACCGGCGGGCGAGACGCCCACCCTACCCGAGACGATGACACCGCTTGCGTCAGGACCAGGTGATCAAACGCAGCTCGTGCGTTTGCATGAGATGCGGGTGAACCGGGACGACGCGCACGCTAAAACCGTAGGTGCCGCTATCAGATGCGGGAACGGTACCGCGATAGATGTAGTTGCCGTCACCATCGGCGGGTGCGCTTTCGCCGAGGACGGTGGCGGTAGGATTACGGACGCCGCCGTTATCGGCTTCACCGTGATACGCTTCCACGCGCACGTGCTCGCGATCGACGATTCCAAGATGAATTTTGGCGGAGATATTCAACGCTTCGCCGACTTGAATATTTTGCCGGTCAGCATTGCCGACCTGCACCTCGAGGATGGTCACCTGCGGCCAATCTTTGCGCATGCGCGCTTTCCATTGGCTGAGCGCGGTGGCGGCAGCGCACTCGTCGCGCGCAAACTCGCGATGCGCTTTCGCCGCCGGCAGGTAGAGACGCTCGGTGTATTCCTTCACCATGCGATGCGTATTGAAAACGGGCGTGATGCTGCGGATCGATTCGCGCATCAATTGCAGCCAGGCGAGCGGCAATTTCCCATCCGGCTTGGCGTAATAGAGCGGGATGATCTGGTTCTCGAGCAGCTGATAAAGACTGACGGCGTCCACTTCGCTCTGGAATTCGATCGTGCCGTTGTTGATCTCGGCGCCAATGGCCCAACCGTTGTTGCCGTTGTAGCTTTCGCACCACCAGCCATCGAGCACGCTCAAATTCAGGCCGCCGTTGGGCGGTAATTTCATACCGCTGGTGCCGCTGGCTTCGAGGGGGCGCAGCGGATTGTTCAGCCAAAGATCGACGCCCTGCACGAGACGCCGCGCGATGTAGGTGTCGTAATCCTCGACGAAGACCATGCGGTTCTCGAAGCCACTCTCGCGACTGAATCTGTAGACCTGCTGGATGAGCGCTTTGCCGCCTTCATCCTGCGGGTGCGATTTGCCGGCGAAGACGAATTGCACGGGCCGCGTTTCGTCGTTGAGCAAACGCTTCAGCCGTTCCTGATCGCTGAATAACAGGGCGCCGCGTTTGTAAGTGGCGAAGCGCCGCGCGAATCCGATCGTGAGAATTTCGGGATCGAGGAGGCGATTGACGCTGCGGATGGATTCAGGCGATTCGCCCGCACGCTCGCGCGCCCGCCGCACCCGTTCGCGCACAAATTCAACCAGGCGCAGTTTCAATTTCTGATGCGTCTCCCACAGTTGCGCATCGGGAATGTCGCTGACGCGCCGCCAAAAATCCGGCTCGGTCAGGTGTCGCTCCCAATCGCCGAGATAGCGGGAGTAGAGCGCAGAAAATTCCGGCGCCATCCAGGTCTTGGTGTGCACGCCATTGGTAATGCTGGTGATCGGCACTTCGTGGCCGGGGACGCCGGCCCAGACATCGCGCCAGAGCGAGCGGCTGACTTCGCCATGCAGCTTGCTCACACCGTTGGCGTGCCGGCTCATGCGCAAGGCGAGCACGGTCATACTGAAGGCGTCGGTCGGATTTATACTCGTTAGGCCGAAGCGGAAAAATTCGTCGAACGGGATGTGCAACTGCGCTGCGAAATCGCCGAAGTAACGCCGCATCATCTCCCGCGGAAAAGCGTCGTTTCCAGCGGGCACGGGGGTGTGCGTGGTGAAGACATTGGCTGAGGCCACGAGTTGCAGGGCCGAGTAAAAATCGAGTTTTTTCTCGACCACATTCAGCCGGATGCGTTCGAGCGAGAGGAAGGCGGAGTGTCCTTCGTTCATGTGAAAAACTTCCGCTTCGATCCCGAGCGCCCTCAGCGCTTTCACGCCGCCGATGCCGAGGACGATCTCCTGCCGCATCCGCATTTCGAGGTCGCCGCCGTAAAGCTCGGCGGTGATCAGGCGATCCGCTGCGCTGTTCTCCGTAATGTCGGTGTCGAGCAGATAAAGACTGATGCGCCCGACGCGCAGTTGCCAAATTTTTGCCTGCACTTCCCGATCGAGGATGTTTACAGAAATGAGCAGCTTCTCCTCGCCACGTCGCACTTCGGTAATGGGCAGGTGATGAAAATTTTGGTTGAGGCTGACGGCATGTTGCACGCCGTCTTTATCGATCTCCTGTTTGAAATAGCCGTGCCGGTAGAGCAGGCCGATGGCGACGAATTTCAAATCGAGATCGCTGGCGGATTTGCAATGATCGCTCGCGAGAATACCGAGACCGCCGGAGTAATTCGGGACCGCTTCGTGGAAGCCGAACTCGGCCGAAAAGTAGGCGACCGGTTTTTCAATGGCGTTGGCCGCGCCGGTTTTCCCGTACGTCTCCCCTTGCGCGAGATAATTGCGAAACGCGTCGTGCACCTCCTTCAACTCGCGCAGAAAATCTTTGTCCTGCGCGACTTCAATCAGGCGCGCCTGCCGCGAGAGCTGCAACATGCGAACGGGATTGTGATTGGTGCGATTCCACAGCTCCGGATCGAGATGGCGGAAAAGGCGGCGCGCGGAAGGCTCCCACGTCCACCACAGATTGAAACTCATCTCGCGCAACGGCTCGAGCGCGGTCGGCAACTGCGGGATGACATTATAGGTGTGGAAGGTCGGCATGGGGCAGGGGCAATTACGCGCGCGGCGCGAAGTGTGACATGAAAAACTTTAGGATCAAATGTTCCACCTCAGGCTCATGCGCGAAGCGAGCGAGGCGCGAGAATCAATCCAAGAGCGACGCCGGTCAACAATCCACTCATATGCGCCGCCATACTGATCTGCGGTGTCGAGAGATCAAACGCGGTCTGGATAACGATAATGATGAGAATATTTTTCAAGCGACGGCCCGCCCACGGCGCCCGCCGCTGGCGCACGAGCAAGCCGGCCCAGGCGCCGACCAAGCCCATCACACAACCGGACGCCCCGACGAGTTGCTCGGCACTCGTTAGGTCAAAATAATGCAGGAGTAGAACGCCCAGGCCTGATCCCAGCCCGGCGAGCAAATAACAAATCGCGAAGCGAACGGGACCGATCGCTTCTTCCAAGCCCGGACCGATGACGAACAGCGCATACAGATTAAAGAGGAGATGAAGCGGGCCGTAATGCAGAAAGAGCGCGGTAACGAGACGCCAGTATTCTCCCTGATATTGAATGGCAGAAAATTCGAGTTGCCCGAGCCGATGCAAGGTCAGCGGATTGGTCGAGCCGCCGAAGACGATTTCGGCAAGGAACATTAGCACGTTCGCCGCGATAATGACGGCTACCATCGGCGTGATCGAACCAATCGATTTGCGCCCGCGCGCGAAGGCAAATGTGCTGATCTTCTCCGCGGTATAGTGCGTTCCGGTGGAAGGGCGGTGCGTCAGGATTAATTCGAGCGCTCGCGCCACCATAGTCGGTTTTTTGATGGAGACGACCTCACGCCGCGCTGCCTCCTCCTTGCCATCACGCGCCAAATGAATTGCGCGACGCGCAGCACGGAACTGCGCGCTCGGGTGAAAAATAACCGTCGCATCCGCCCATCGGGCGGCGGCCCGAAATCGCCGATCCAAGATCAACTCCGCCATTCGACGCATCGCGAGCGATGGCCAGAAGAGCAGTCCGAGCCAGATCACCGCGCTGAAATGACCGGCCCTGTCAGGGCGAACGAACCAAGCCAGACCGGCCGCGCCCAGAATAATCAGCGCCGGGCCGCGCCACTCTCGCAGATGTTCGCCCGACGGCCGCGTGCCGAGCCCGAGGACCATGAGCGGCGACGCCACTGCGATGAAAAACAATATGTGATTAAGGTTAATCAAACTGACTCACGCGAATGGCCTTGAACGCCGGAGGTGGAAGGTAGAACTTTGGCGCGATGCGCATTGTCGTCACCAACTATCTTGATGTCATTTCCTCCTGGTGTTTCTGGGCGGAGCCGGCCTGGGCGGAATTACAGGGACGCTATGCCGGCCGGGTGGCATTCCAGTGGAAGATCGCGCTCCTCGATCAAAAAGTGATGCCGGTTTCGCGCGCGCAGATGGACTGGTTTTATCGACGCAGCGGGATGGTTATGCGGTCGCCCTTCATGCTCAACAGCGCGTGGTACGAGCCGATTCTACCTGAATATCTCGCCCCCAATTGCGTGGCTGAAGCGGCCAAAGATTTTGGCGTAACGGATGATCGCGTGTGGCTGGCGCTGGCGCGCGCCGGTTTGCGCGAAGGGAAACGGACCGCGGAATGGGAGGTGGCGGCGATGATCGGCGCGACTGCCGGTAAGCTCGACCAGAAAAAATTACTGGAAGCGGCGCGTTCACCTGCCATCGAAGCCCGCGTGCGCGCTGCGACCGCCGAATTCCACGCCATGCAAATAACGCAGCGACCCACCTTCGTGGTCGATACGGAGATTGGTGATCGCGCGGTTTTCTCGGGCTTCGCCAAAATCGACCCGATCGCGGCCGCGCTCGATGCGATGCTCGATGACGCCGTCGCCTACGAATCTTTCGCCGCTCATTTCGGTTCGCCGCCGGCGGGCTGACGCAGATTAGTCTTGCCTGCGCGCGAATGTTGCTTACATCTTGCAACCGATGTGCGAAGAGCGCGCATCTGTCACCGCGATGTCCGCAACCGCGGTGAGGCAGAAGTGTTCCGGCTGTCAGTGATGAGGCGGGAAATATGCGGTGAAGAAAAATACGGCGTCGCGGTCCACTTCCCGCCTCGCCGGCCAGGAGCTTATTTAAACTGCAACCACAAATTCGTGTAAACGGTCGGATTCGCGCTCGCGAAGTCCGGGTCATTCTCGCTTCCACCAGCGAGCAGTTGGGCGTGATGAAATTATCCGACGCCTTGCGCAAAGCGCAGAGCATCGGCCTCGATCTCGTGGAAGTAGCGCCGACAGCAAATCCGCCGGTCTGCAAAATCGTCGATTTCGGAAAATTCCGTTACGACATTGCGAAGCAGGAAAAGGAAAAGAAAACATCCGCAGCGAAGCTGAAGGAAATCAAGTTTCGCGTGAACATCGACGAGCACGATTACCTAACGAAGATCCGGCACGGCGAAGGATTTCTGGACAAGGGCAACAAGGTGCGCGTGCAGTTGCAATTCCGCGGCCGCGAGATGGCACACCAGGAATTTGGCATGCAGCTAATGGAGAAGGTGCGCGACGATCTCGCCGGCATGTCGCAGGTGGAAATGGATCCTAAAATCGCGGGGCGCAATGTGACGATGACGCTTTCGCCTCTGCCCACCGCTCGGCGGAAACGCCGCTTTTCCAAGGTGGAAGACGACGTGGAAGAGGACGATTCCGGAAACGGCGCTACGACGGGGAAGAGTTAGTTTCGTCCGGCGCCGGGAGCAGCGGAATCACCTCATTTATCCGCGTGATGCTGATCGCGCGGCCGGTGCTTTCCTCGATCGAAATCAGCGCGCCGCACAAACGCACGTCGCCGCGCGCGACCGGAAATTGCGCGGGCAAATTTGTAATGAAGCGGCTGACGATCGGGTCGATCGCGCGGCCGAGAACAGAATTTGCGGGTCCGCACATTCCGGCGTCGCAGAGAAACGCTGTGCCACCGGGAAAAATCTGTTCGTCGGCTGTCTGCACATGCGTGTGGGTGCCGATGACGGCGGAAACTTTTCCGTCGAGAAAACGCCCGAGCGCGATTTTTTCACTCGTCGTTTCGCCATGAGCATCGACGAAAATCACTGCCGTCTCTTCGCGCATCTTGGCGACCACTTGCTCGAGCGCGGGAAAAGGGTTTTCCAGGATCGGCTGCATGAACGTGCGCGCCTGCACATTGATGACGCCGATTTTCCCCTTCGCGGTTTCAAGAACGATGGAGCCGCTGCCGGGCGCGCCATTGGGATAATTCAGCGGACGCAGCAAACGCGGCTCGGTATCGATGAAGCCGATGATTTCCTTCTGGTCCCAGATGTGATCACCCGTGGTAATAACCGACACGCCCGCGCGTAACAGATCGATCGTGATCTTCGGCGTGATACCGCGCCCGCCCGCGGCATTCTCGCCGTTAACAATGATAAAATCGATCGCGTGCGTTTCCTTCAACCGCGGGAGCTGCGCGATCACAGCGCTGCGTCCCGGCTCACCGACGATGTCACCGAGAAAAAGAATCGTCAGCATTCCGCGAGCATCGTATTGAACAACCGGAAATCCAACCCGTGATCTTGCGCCATCCCCTCCCGCGAATCTTCCTCTTCCTCCTCCTCTTTCCTCTTAGCGCACCCGCGGTCGAGCATCTCAGTATCCAGCTGGCTGATTCGCCGAAGTGGAAAACCCTCGCGCAATATCAGCGCACGATCACGCATGATGAATTCGTGCGTCTGCTAGGCGACGTTTACTGCACGCACGGCGTGAGCGAGGAATTCATCCGCGTCGATCCCGATGTCGCCTGCATCTTGATGGATCGTGACGCACAAACCTGGTTCGCGCTCCGGTTCGCGAAAAACGAGCGCAGGAAAAAGTCGGTGACGCGCAGTTGGCGCACGGCAAAGTCATTGCCGCGTCAAAAACGACATCAGATTCTCTCTGGACTGCGCATCGCACTCGATCCCGGCCACATCGGCGGCGCGTGGGCGAAGATGGAAGAGCGCTGGTTCAAAGTGGGCGATGCGCCGCCGGTGGAAGAAGGCGAAATGACCTTGCGCGTGGCAAAGATATTGGCGGCTAAACTTCGGGCCTTGGGCGCACGCGTCTCGCTCGTGCGCGACAAAGCGGAACCAGTCACACCGTTCCGTCCCGATGATTTCAAAGCGATTGCCCGAGAGATCCTGCGAGTGGGTGGAACGGAAAATCCGAGGGAAAATTTCGATGGACCGGACGATCCGCTGAAAGAGCAAACAGTGCGGTGGCAAAGCGAGATTTTGTTTTACCGCAACAGCGAAATCCGCCAGCGCGCAAGGCTGGTCAATTCCAAGCTCCATCCGGACCTCGTCCTCTGTTTGCACTTCAATGCCGAGGCGTGGGGCGATCCCGCCAGCCCGACCTTGATCGACAAGAATCATCTGCATCTTCTCGTGAACGGTTCCTACTCGGAATCCGAACTCGCGTTCGACGACGAACGTTTCGAAATGTTGCGCCGTCTTTTGAGCCGCACGCACGAGGAAGAGATCGGCATCGCCGAAATTGCCGCCACGACATTGGCGCGGGCGGCGCAGTTGCCACCGTATCAATACACAACCGACAACGTCACCAGCCTCGGGACGAGCGGCTACGTTTTTGCGCGCAATCTCATCGCGACGCGGCTTTATCGATGTCCGGTCGTGTACTACGAGCCTTACGTCATGAATAGTAACGAAGTCTTCTCGCGCGTGCAGGCCGGGGATTATGACGGCACGCGGATGATTAATGGCATCGAACGCCCGAGTATTTTCCGGGAATACGCCGATGCGGTCGTTGCCGGCCTCGTCAAATATTACCAGTCCGCCCGATCAAAATAATCCCGCAATCGCCTCGCGGATGTCATCTATCGAGATGTCGGTAGCGAGACGGGCGGAGCCGAGTTGCGGCGTCACGACGAAACGCACCTGGCCGCTTTCGAATTTCTTGTCTCGCTGCACCGCCGCTAAAATTTTCTCGTGCGACAAGTGTTTCGGCAATCGCGTCGGCAAATCGAAATGCTGCAAGATGGAAACAACTTTTTCGCGATGCTCTGTCGGCAGGCCAGCTTTTTTAACCGAGATCCCGCACGCCGCCACGAGACCGAGGCTGATCGCTTCCCCGTGTAGA
>JBDUCP010000066.1:0-8737 GCA_040003405.1 Verrucomicrobiota bacterium | reverse complement strand
TGGGCGAAAAGAAGGCGAAGACGAAGAAGGCAAAGACAGAGGAAGCGGCCGAAAAAAGCGAGTAATCTCATGGCTCATAAAAAAGGACAAGGCAGCGTCAAGAACGGACGGGACAGCGTCAGTAAACGGCTGGGCGTGAAAAAATTTGGTAGCGAAACGGTGATCGCAGGCAACATCATCATCCGGCAGCGCGGGACGAAGTTTCTCCCGGGCAGGAACGTGGGGCTGGGGCGTGATTATACCATTTTTGCGCTGGTGGACGGCCAAGTGCGCTTCGATCGCGCCGGTCGGCGCGTGAATGTCGAGCCGGTTGCCGCGAGCGAGTAACGGCGATCGTCGTCTTCCTTAGCTGGTCGTTAGGCGGGTCCGTCGATTAATCTGTGCGACGGCGATCTTTTGCGCTATACGGAAAGCTCCTCATGAAATACCAAACCTTCATTCTCTTCGGTGCGCCGGGCAGCGGCAAAGGCACCCAGGGCAAAACGCTTGGCAGTATCCCGCGTTTTTTTCATTGCGCCTGCGGCGATGTCTTCCGCTCGATCGACACGCGCACGAAAGTGGGCCGCGCATTTCTCGATTACTCAAGCAAAGGGGAGCTGGTGCCGGATGAGATCACGGTGGAACTCTGGAAGGCGCAGATCGATGCGGCGGTGAATTCGCACACCTTCAAACCGGATATCGATACGCTCGTGCTGGATGGCATTCCGCGAAATGTCGGCCAGGCGAAAATCATGGAGGATTTGATCGATGTGAAGAAAGTTTTCCACCTTTCCTGTCCGAATCGCGAGGCGCTTTTCACGCGCTTGAAAAAACGCGCGCTGAAAGATAACCGGCTCGATGACGCAAATGACGAAGTGATCAACCGCCGCCTGGCGACGTACGAGAACGAATCGAAACCGGTGCTGAGCTACTACGGGAAGGACCGCATCACGTGCATTGACGCGACGGAGCCGCCGGCGAAAGTTTTGCTCCACATCCTCGAAAGTGTGAACGGGGTCAACGGAGCAAATGAGCCAGCAGCAGTTTGAAAATTTTACCGCCTCGAGTCTTTATTGCGCGAAGTGCCAAACCGCGATGCCGGTGCGCGAGCGGCTCCTTTTGATTCTGCCGGACAAGGAGATTTACGATTATCTTTGCACCGGTTGCGCGTCGTCGGTGGGCCAGCGCGAGATCACAGCGGGCGAGAAGATGATGATGCAAGCCGCGAGCCCGCGGCCGCAACGTCGTCGCGCTCCCGCGCAACGGATTCATCTTTAGCGCGCGATGCGCATCGTCTTCATCGGGACGGGCGAGATCGGCGTGCCGGTTTTGCGTTCGCTCTTAGACTCGCGAGAGCACGAGCTGGTGGGTGTTGTCACGCAGCCGGATAAGCCGGTGGGTCGCGCACAACGCGTGGAAGCGCCGCCGATCAAGGCGGCATTGGCCGACGGCGTGCTGCCCGTTCTGCAGCCGGCACGCATCAAGCGCGACGAGGCGGTGGCGGAGATTCGCGCGCTCGCGCCAGATGCCATCGTGGTGATGGCCTACGGGCAGATTTTGCCGCGGTCGGTGCTGGAGATTTCGCATGTTGCTTGTCTGAATCTGCACGCGTCGCTTCTGCCTCGGCATCGCGGTGCGGCGCCGGTCCAGGCGGCGATCATCGCCGGTGATCGCGAGACGGGAATAACCGTCATGTATATGGATGAAGGGCTCGACACAGGAGATATCCTTTCGCATTCATGCATCGAGATTGCGCCTAACGAAACGGGCGGCTCGCTGCATGACCGGCTCGCGCAGGTCGCGCCGAAGGCGCTGCATCACTCTTTGCAACTACTGGCCACAGAAAATGCGCCGCGCATTAGCCAGGACAATTCGCAAGCGACCTATGCGCCAAAATTGAGTCGCGAGGACGGTCGCATCGATTGGAGGGAGGCGGCGACGTTGATCGAGCGGAAGATACGCGCCTTCAATCCCTGGCCGGGCGCATTTACGAATTGGAATGGCCGAAATCTAAAAATCTTTTCGGCGACCTTGGTCGATCTGCGTGGAGAACCTGGCGCCATTTTGCCTCGCGAGAATGAATTAATCATTGCCGCGGCGGATGGTGCCTTGTCGCTGAATGAGGTGCAATTGGAAGGAAAGCGGCGGATGAAGGCGGCGGAATTTTTGCGGGGCCATTCGGCCGTTCGCTTCGGCGCTTGACACAAGCGCTGCTTCACCTGTCTCATTGCCGGGCCAATGAGCGATCCTGTTTACAAACGAATCGTGCTCAAGCTGAGCGGTGAAGCGTTGCGCGAGAGTGGCGCGCGCGAAAACATTTCGCCGCAGATTGTGCGCGAAATCGCGCAGCGGATCAAGGAGGTGCGCGACCTCGGGGTGCAGACGTCGGTTGTCATCGGCGGCGGAAATATCTGGCGCGGCTTGTCGGCCAGTCATCGTGGGATGGATCGCACCACTGCCGATTACATGGGCATGCTCGCGACCGTCATCAACGGTCTGGCGCTACAGAGCGCGCTGGTGCAGGCCGGCGTCGAGACTCGGGTGCAAACGGCGATCGAGATGAAAAATGTGGCCGAGCCTTTCATTCTTGGCCGCGCTATCCGACATCTCGAACTCGGGCGCGTCGTCATTTTCGTGGCGGGCACCGGCAATCCCTATTTTTCCACCGACACGACGGCGGCGTTGCGTGCGAGCGAGATCCGAGCCGACATTATATTAAAGGCGACAAAAGTGGACGGCGTTTACGATCGCGATCCAATAAAAGATGCCGACGCGAAGCGCTTCGAGCGCATCAGCTTTTCCGACGCTTTAACGCAGCGGCTCCAAGTAATGGACTCAACTGCGTTCAGCCTTTGCATGGACAATAAAATTCCGATTGTTGTCTTCGACATGAATACGCCATCTAATTTTACCGACGTTGTGCTCGGGAAAAAAATCGGCACCATTGTCTGCGAGTAGAACAAAATCATCATGACCGCCGAAGAAATATTGTTCGAAGCCGAAGTGGCGATGGAAAAAAGTGTGGATTACATGATTCACGAATTTTCCAGCGTGCGCACGGGGAAGGCGTCGCCGGCCCTGGTCGAAAACGTGGACGTGGAAGCGTATGGCTCCGCCATGAAGTTGAAGCAGTTGGCGCTAATCACGACGCCGGAACCGCGGCTGCTCGTCATCCAGCCCTTCGATGCCTCCACGGTGAAGGACATCGAGAAGGCGCTGAAGGAATCGAAGATTGGTATTCAGCCGTTGGTCGATGGGAAATTGATCCGGCTCCCGATTCCTGAACTTTCCGAGGAACGGCGCAAGGATTTGGTAAAATCGTTGCGGCAAATGGCGGAGGAAGCGCGCGTGCGGGTGCGGGCAAATCGCCGCACAGCCGTCGACGAAGCGCGAAAGAAGGAAAAGGGCGGAGACCTAACGGAAGATGGTTTGCGTGATTTGGAAGCCGGCGTGCAGAAGCTGACGGACAAATCAGTCAAAGAAATCGACGAGCACCTCGAGCGCAAAGAAGCCGAGGTGATGAAGATCTAAATCGCTACAAGCGAACAAGGTCGAGCAGGAACTGGCACCAGAGATAGATCATCCCACGCCAGGAATATTTCACTTCGCCCCCGGGCGTTGATTTCAAGACTCCCTTCTTAATGTTGTGCGCAATCTGCTCGCGCAAATCATTTTCGATCTCGAGCTGAATGCGCTCTTCATCCAAGGCGTCAATCACACTCGTCTCCACCGCGTTCAGCCGTAAAAATTCACGGTGGCTCTGATACAGTTGCCAGAATGATTGGTCCGGCCGCTGTCGGTTAATTTTAAAATGCGGGGTGAGCTTCAGGCCGTAGGAGAGGGGGTAATTCCACGTCGTCCAGATCGTGCCTTCTTTCGCGCGCGAGGAAATGCGCAGGTAATAAAAAGAGAGATCGTTCTGCTCGTTTAGACAGATCGTCGCCTGTGCGCGGTCTTCCTCTTTGTAGAAGAGCCGAAAAAATTGCCGGTAATCTTCCCAGTCCCAACCGGCATCATTGATATGCGCGAACCCTTCATTTTGAATCTCGCGCGTGATTTCTTCGAGCGTGGGAAATATCTCATCCGAGGGGGGGCTTTTCGGCCGCAGCGCTTTTTCCCTGGGTAAACGCAGCACGCGAATGCGGGTGAGGATTTCCAGCCAAGGCAGGAAAAGCCAACTGACGGCCGCGAGGAGACCAAGCCACCAATTGTTCGTTGCGAAATAAACGCCGAGAAAAGTGGCGGCGAGGATGCCGACCGCGCCCGTTTTTTGGGCGAAGGAACTTTCATAACTCCGCAGCGCGAAGCTCAAGAGAGCCACGCCCAGCGTGAGAAAAAAACCAAACAGCATCAGGGCGTGATCGCGCGCTCGCTCAGAAATTTCTCCAACTGCACGGTATCAAAATTCGCCAGCACGTCATCGCCTGCGACCAGTGTGGGCACGTAGGTCTGATCTGACAAATCAGTCATCACCCGGTAAGCATCGCGATCTTGCCCCACGTCGATCTCGGTGAACTTGAAACCGTGTTCGGTCAGATATTCCTTCGCGTCGATGCACCACGAGCACCATTCGCGGCTGTAGAGAGTAATTTCAGTCGCCACGAAAGAAAATAAGCGAGCGCATCACTTCGCGTCAACCGGCGTTCGTCGCTGCCGTCTAATATGACTTAGCCCAAATCACCCGCCGGAGGCTCGGCTCGCCGCTAAAAATGCAGGTGCCGCTCGCGGCCGATTCGTCCAGCGGAATGCAGCGAATGGTGACCTTCAGGTCTTTCTTGATTTGCTCTTCGACTGCGCGCGACCCGTTCCAATGAGCGAGGGCAAAACCGCCGTGAATCTCCGGTTTAGCGGAATTTGCGGGCGTGAAGAAGCGGTAGAATTCCTCCTTCGAATCGATGACGCGAGTGTGGGCGTCGCGAAATTGCTGAGCGCGTTGCAGCAGATTTTGCTGAATGGAATCGAGCAGCTCCACCGCACGCCTGACGAGTTCAGCGGTTGGTAAAATTTCCTTCGCTTTGACGGGCTGATCGCGCCGGTTAACGGCGACGTTACCTGATTCAAGATCGCGCGGACCCAGTTCGATGCGCAGCGGTACGCCCTTCTTGATCCATTCCCAATTCTTCAGGCCGCCGCCGAGTTCCCGCCGATCGACTTCCACTTCGAGCGGCGCATCGCAATAGCGCAAGGCGCGGAGATCGGCCGCCACTTTTTCGGCTGCGGCGAGCACCTGCGCCCGCGTTTCTTCTTTCGGTGTGATGGGCAGAATCACGATCTGGGTAGGCGCGATGCGCGGCGGCAGCACCAAGCCGTCGTCATCGGCATGAGCCATGATCAACGTCCCGATGAGCCGCGTGCTGACGCCCCAACTGGTGGTCCAGGCAAACTCCTGCGTCCCGGTGCGCGATTGAAATTGGATTCCGCTGCCGCGCGAAAAATTCTGCCCCAGGAAATGCGAGGTGCCGGCCTGGATGGCCTTGCGATCCTGCACCATCGCTTCAATGCAGAGCGTTTGCACCGCGCCGGGGAATCGTTCACTTTCCGATTTCTCGCCGCTGAAGACGGGAATGGCGAGATGATCGCGCACGAAAGTCTCGTACACGTCGAGCATGCGTTTGGTTTCCTCCCGCGCTTCCGCTTCCGTTTCGTGCACGGTGTGGCCTTCCTGCCAAAGAAATTCGGTTGTGCGCAAAAAGAGGCGCGGCCGCATTTCCCAGCGCACCACGTTGGCCCATTGGTTTATGAGGATGGGCAGGTCGCGGTAGCTCTGCACCCACTTCGCATAAGTGGCGCCGATGATTGTTTCGGAAGTCGGCCTAATGACCAGTGGCTCGCTCAGCGGACTGGCCGGAACCATTTTCCCTTCGGCATTCACTTCCAGCCTGGTGTGGGTGACGACGGCGCATTCCTTCGCGAAACCTTCGACGTGGGCGGCTTCGCGTTCGAAATAGCTAAGCGGGATGAAGAGCGGGAAGTAGGCGTTCTTGTGACCGGTTGCTTTGAACATCGCGTCGAGCTGCCGCTGCATATTTTCCCACAACCCGTATCCCCACGGGCGGATGACCATGCAGCCGCGCACGTCTGACGGCTCCGCCATTTCGGCCGCGCGAATGACCTGCTGATACCATTCGGGAAAATCTTCCTCGCGCCGCGGAGTGATCGCGGTGCGGACAGCAGGAGGTTGATTAGCCATGGGAGAAAGCGGGGAAGCTACGCACGCCAAAATGAATTGACCAGTGCCATTTCGGGGAACCCCAAAGCAGTTGACACCCCCATGCCCTGCTCGTAGTTTCCGTGCCCTTTCCGCCCTGATGAAAACATTCTCTGCCAAAGCCCACGAAGTGCCACGCAAGTGGTGGATCATCGACGCCAACAATCAGGTCCTTGGTCGGGTCGCGGTCAAAGCGGCCAATCTCCTGCGCGGCAAAGAAAAGTCGATCTATACGCCGCACGTCGATACCGGCGACTTCGTCGTCGTCATCAATGCCGAAAAAGTTCGGCTGACGGGCAAGAAAGAAGAGCAGAAGAGTTTCATGAGTTTCTCCGGCTTTGTCGGCGGTCACAAAACCGAGAACGCCCGCGCCCGTCGCGCGCGTCATCCGGAGTTACTCATCGAACACGCGGTCCGAGGCATGATTCCCCATAACAAACTCGGGCGTGCCGTGTACCGGAAACTAAAAGTCTACCGGGGCGATTTGCATCCCCACGCCGCGCAACAGCCGAACGCGGTGTCTCTCCCTTAACTTTTTTCCCTTATGGCACAAACTCAGGAATTCATCGCTACCGGCCGTCGCAAAACTTCCGTCGCGCGCATTCGCATGACGCCAGGCAGCGGCAAAATCGACATCAATGGGAAAAGTTTTGAGGACTATTTTCCGACCGTCCCCCTGCAAAACACCGTTCTGCATCCCCTCCAATCTGTGAAGCTGGTCAATTCCTACGATCTCTCGATCAACACCAGCGGCGGCGGCGCCACCGGCCAGGCGGGGGCGGCCCGTCTCGCCATTTCGCGCGCTCTTTTATTGGTCGATGCGAATCTGCGCGGCACCTTGAAGGCGGAAGGCCTTCTGCGGCGCGATCCGCGGATGAAGGAACGGAAAAAATCCGGGCAGCCCGGCGCGCGCAAGCGCTTCCAGTTCTCGAAGCGCTAACCGGTCGGCGCTTACGGCTTCTTTGTTGCGGGAATCGCCGACGGAATCGCCATTGGCTTTGCCGAAACGGCTGGCTGAGCCGCGTTGGATTGGCCCGTTGGGGTCACCGGTGTCTCGGCCTTGCTGGGGTCTTTTAGCAAACGCAATTGACGGGTCGCTTCGTTCGCTGCCCCGCTCGTGCGATACTGCGTCAAGATCGTTTCGCAAATGCGGCGCGCCTCATCGATCTGGTTCTTGGCCTTGAGCAGAGGAACTTCCGAGAGCATCGCCAGCGGCGCATTAAAACCGCGCGGATCGCTGGCCGCGAGACGTTGATAGGTTGCCAGGGCTTCATCTGGTTTGCCGAGCGCCTCCAGGTTGGCCGCGGTGGCCATGCGCGCCGTGCTCGCCAGTTCGTGCTTGGAATTTTTGTCGAGGAAAGTCTTCAGCGTCGCATTGGCCTCCGCGTATTTTTTTTCCTTCCGCTGCCGTTCCGCCAGGAAAAGAAAAGCGGAGGCGCCAGCTGGCGTGCCGGAATATTGCGTGATCACCTTTTGCAAATCGGCCGGAGTTTTCGACGCCGCGAGTGCGCTCGCTGCCGCATTCTCGCGATGCTCGGAATAAAAGCGGTAACCGCCATAGGCCGCGACTGCGAGCAGCGCTATGAGAAGGGCGGCGATGATTTCCTTTTTGTAGCGATCCCAAAAAACATGACCCTCCAGGACGGGATCGGGAAGAGAAGAGGGAAGAATGGGCATGATCGGAAAGTGGCAAACTCGCGCGCGTTTAACGCGCGAGGCTTGCTCTTATGCCACGCGAAACTTTCCGGCGCAAGCGCGGCTAATGCGAATGATCAGACGCGCTTCTTTTCTTCGCCCGTGGCAAGCGAATCTCCGGGGAAGGCCGCGTATCAGCCTTCAAAAATTTCGGTAACCAATAACCGCATCGCGCGTGCTCTGCATTCGGCGTTGGACGTTCGGCGTTGGTCGCTCGACGTTTCTTCGATGCTTTCCCACGACAAACTCTTCACGCCCGGACCGGTCGAAGTTTCCGCGAAAACGCTGGCGGCATTTTCGCGTCCGGTAATCGGACATCGCGGCGAAGATTTTAAGAATCTCTACCGCGAGATTCATCCGAAGCTGCAAACATTATTCGGCACGAAGAAGCCGGTCTTTCTCTCCACCTCGTCGGCCTGGGGCGTGATGGAAGGGGCGATCCGCAATCTCGTCGGCAAGCGCGTGCTCTGCTGCATGTGCGGCGCGTTCTCCGATAAATGGCTGGAGGTCGCCCGGCGTTGCGGCAAGGAAGCGGAGCCGCTGCAAGTCGAGTGGGGGAAGCACATCGACCACAAGGATGTGGATGCGAAACTCGCGACGGGAACGTTCGACACCGTCACGTTGATTCACAACGAAACTTCGACCGGCGTGATGAATCCGTTGCCGGAAATCTGCTGCACGCTGGCGAAGTATCCCGACGTGGCGCTCATCGTCGATACGGTTTCCTCCCTCTCGGCCATGACGATCGAGATGGATGCGCTCGGTATCGACGTCCTGCTTACCGGCAGCCAGAAAGCGCTCGCGCTACCGCCCGGCTTTTCGATTTTTGCTGTTTCGGAAAAGGCGTTCGCGCGC